>QHXH01000682.1 GCA_003222855.1 Acidobacteriota bacterium | reverse complement strand
CCAAGGGTATGCATCAGCAGAAGCTCGCCGTCGAATCAGGTTACTGGCCGCTCTATCGCTTCAATCCGAAACTCGAGAGCGAAGGCAAGAACCCGTTCCAGCTTGATTCACACGATCCGAAGATTGCGCTCCAGGATTACATCTACACCGAAGGCCGTTATCGCATGCTGCAGCGCAGCAATCCGGAAGCGGCGAAGCTCTTGTTGGATCAAGCACGGCAAGCAGTAGCTCGTCGCTGGCAACAGTATAAGAAAATGGCCGCGACGTAGCGTCGGCTGCGCAGTTTTTCGCGTCTCGCGCCTTTGTTCGTGTTGTTTCGATTTTTGACTGGACCACAGGCGTGCCGGTTGCTTTTTCAGCACGGCTTTGCAAGCGAGGACGCTTGCGCTCCAGTCAAAAACTCTAAACCTTGAAACCGGTGATCGACATGAGTTTATCAACCAACTATCTCGGGCTCGTTCTGAAAAATCCAATCGTGGCGTCCTCTTCTCCGCTGTCGCACACGGTTGACAGTATCCAGCGGATCGAGGACGCCGGCGCCAGCGCCGTCGTTATGTACTCGCTCTTCGAAGAGCAGATCACCTTCGAAAGCCTTTACGTCGATCACTATCTGCGAAACAGCACGAACAGTTTTGCGGAGTCGCTCAATTATTTTCCGGAGATGGACCAGTACAACGTCTGGCCGGACGAATACCTGAATTTGATTAGACGCGCAAAAGAGTCTGTCGACATTCCGATCATCGGCAGCCTGAACGGTGTGTCAATCGGCGGCTGGACCAACTATGCGAGTCTAATCGAAGACACCGGCGCTGACGCGCTCGAACTAAATGTTTATTACGTGCCGACAAGCGTTGATATTACCGGACGTGAAATCGAAGACATGTACCTCGACATGCTGCGGCAGGTGAAGCGGTCGGTGACGTTTCCCGTCGCGATGAAGCTCAGTCCGTTTTTTAGTTCCATATCGAACATGGCAACGCGCCTGGTCAACGAAGGCGCTGATGGGCTGGTTTTGTTCAATCGTTTCTATCAGCCGGACCTGGATTTGGAAAATCTAACGGTCACACCGAGTTTGGTTCTGAGCAACTCAAATGAGTTGCTCCTGCCGTTGCGTTGGGTGGCGATTCTCTACGGCCGGATCCTCGCTGATCTCGCCATTACCACCGGCATCCACAGCTCCGAAGATGTCTTAAAAGGTCTGATGGCCGGCGCGAAAGTTACGATGATGGCATCCGAGTTGTTACAGAACGGCGTGCGCCGCATCAGGGAGATTCTGCGCGAAATCGAAACGTGGATGGACGAGCACGAGTATGAGTCCGTCGCGCAGATGATTGGCAGCATAAGCCAGCAACACTGCGCTGAACCGGCGGCCTTTGAGCGCGCCAACTATATGAAGATTCTGGATTCATATCGACCCGTTAATTAACCGTGAAACCCGGGCGCGGCGATTAAATTCAACCTTCGATTCAATCAATTACTTGTGAAATCCCGAGGCCTCTGGACTCCGGGTCTAACGAATATGCACGCGTCTGAAGGCATTGGGAGGCGGCTAAGGCTTCCCTTGTCCCCTTATGGCTGCATCAAGCTGCTTAGTCGTGGATTCGGCGACGCTCGCAGGGGGCTCCACAATTTGGGTTGCATCGAGTCGCGGTAACTCGTCGGTCGCGTAAGCGCCTCCCATCTTTATGACCTTAACGTCCGTGGACAGGCTACGCTTATAAACGAAGGCTACATTAAACCATTCGCTTCCCCAGGAAGCCCCGCTTCCTATCACGTCGTAGAATCCAAGGAAGATGGATAGACATCCCAAAACCGTCAGACCGATACTCTCACGACGAAGCCCCGCATTCCGGCGCTCTATATATGCATCCATCTTACGCACTAGAAACGCGGGCAGGCGTCTCGTCATTGCCTGCGAGACGACCTTCAGGTTTTCTCCGCAACTACGACAAAACTTCGTGTCATCGTTGTTTTGTAATCCGCATTGTGGGCAATACAT
>QHXH01000194.1 GCA_003222855.1 Acidobacteriota bacterium | reverse complement strand
CAAACGCGCGGTTGATCGCGAAATAAATATTCTGGATATAGAAAACCTGCGACCGCACTACGTTCTGACAGGTCAACGGTGGCGGGCAAATTTTCTGCGCAACTATGACGAGATCAAAGCCGTGATGGGGTTCGACGATCGCTTCATGCGGACTTGGGAGTTTTATCTGGCTTCCGGCCTGGCAGGCTTTGCGCTGGGACTCTTGAATCTCATACAGATGGTGATGACCAATGGCCTGCGCACCGATTATCCCGTGACGCGCGAGTTTCTTTATCAGGCCTTGCCCGAGTACGCCTATTGAAGAAGCGTGTTGCCATCTAATTGACCAAGTTCATGTCCACACAAAGAAGAGAGGATTCCAATGATTAACTACCGTGGCAAACTTAGAAAGATGCTCTCCGGATATCAGGGGCGGCCGTTTGTCGTCCGCTACTGGGATGGCGCGAGCGAACAATTCGGCCAGGGCGGGCCCAGCTTTGCCCTTTACTTCAAGACCAAGGAATCGTTGCGGAGATCGCTACTGGAGACCAGCCTCGGATGCGGTGAAGCGTATGCGCGTGGCGACCTGACCGTAGAAGGAGATTTGGTGGCAGCGCTCACGGCCCTGGGCGAAGCGTACATGGCGCTGGAACCGGAACGGCTCTTAACCGGCTGGGCTCGGAGAGCCGTGGCGCGCACCCTGCCGCGCGAGAAGGCCGATATCGAACATCATTACGGGCTGGGGGATGAGTTCTACAAGTTCTATCTGGATAAGAAACTTCAGTACTCGTGCGGTTACTTTCGCACGCCGGAAGATTCTCTGGATCTGGCGCAGGAACAAAAGATCGCACACACGGTCAAGAAGCTGCAGCTGCAACCCGGACAGCGACTGCTGGATATTGGCTGCGGCTGGGGACATCTGATGTTTCATGCGGCGGAAGTCTATGGCGTTGAGTGCGTGGGCATCACGCTGTGCGACAACCAGGCCAGTTACATTCGCGAGGAGGCCGCGCGCCGCCGCTTGCCGGTCGAGGTGCGCACGATCAATTACCTTGAGCTGGATGAAAGTATCAAGTGGGAACGCGTCGTCTCGGTCGGTATGATGTGCCATGTCGGCGAGCATCGGGCGAATCAGTTTTTTGACAAGGTTAAGTCGCTGGTCACCCCGAAAGCGATTTGCCTGCTGCACTGTATTTCGAAAATGAAGGAGTCGTCGGGCGCCGACCCATTTGTCGAGAAGCATGTGTTTCCGGGCTATTGGTTCTTCTCGCTGGAGGGCCTGGTCAAACGCGCGGTTGATCGCGAAATGAACATCATCGATGTCGAGAATCTGCGGTTGCATTATGCGCGAACACTCGAACATTGGCGGGCGCGTTTCCTGCGCAACTATGACGAGATCAAAGCCGTGATGGGCTTCGACGATCGCTTCATGCGGACCTGGGAATTCTATCTGGCGTCGGCTGAAGCGGGATTTCACACGGGCCACCTGAATCTCATACAGATGGTGATGACCAACGGCGTGCGCACCGATTATCCCCTGACGCGCGAGTTTCTTTATGAGACGGAAGCGCGGGCGTTCGCCCATGCTGTTTGAGAGGCAAGTCTTCCTTCGACGCACGCTAAAGATTCTGCTCCAACTGCGGTTGGATGGCGCTAGGTCCGGTGGATTTGGGTGGCAGTTTGAGATCCCACACGACGCCGAACCAACTCAGGATTCGCAAAATGTAATAGCCGAAATCAAACTCCCACCAGACAACGCCTTGGCGCGAGGATGACGGGGCGTGGTGATGATTGTTATGAAATTCTCCCAGGCTTAGCACTCCCAGCAACCAATGATTGCGGCTGTGGTCTTCGCTCGAGAAACGGCGATAACCCCCGTAGCTGTGACTCATCGATTGAATCCAGTGCGTTGTGTGCCAGAGAATAACCGTGCTGACGGCCAAGCCCCACACCAAACCCTCGCCGCCAAAGAACAAATAAAGCAGTAAGGTATAAGTGCCGACGGGTACGCAATACCATTTCCAGTCGTTCAGCCAGTTCAGCTCAGGAAACTTTGCCAGGTCGGACACGCCGGTGACTTTCGTCTCGCGATTCTTTTGATCGACGAACCAGCCTGCGTGCGCATAGAGAAAACCCTGATACCGCGGAGAATGAATGTCACCAGGTGTGTCGGCATGACGGTGATGATAACGATGTGTTTCTGCCCACCAGAGAACGCCTCTTTGGATGGCCACGCTGCCAAGCACCGCCAATACAAATTGAAACGCGCGAGATGTCTTGAATGACCTATGGGCAAAGTACCGGTGATAACCGACTCCGAGTCCAAACGCCCGGACGAAGTAACTTCCGAGAAAAATAGCGACTCCCCGCCAGCTAATGCCGGTTATCAGCAACGCAAAGCAGGCAAGATGCAGAGAGACGTAAGGAATCAGAATATCTAAGCAGGGCTTTTTTCCGGCGAAAGTGCGTACTGATTGAATCATTACCGACACCTCGGATCGTGTCAGAGCTGAGAGGCAGATCTTTTTCGCCCCGTACTCTAATCTGCAATGTAATTTCTGACAAGCTCGACCGGTAGGCGGCAAAGCTTAGAGTGCTACGGGCAAGATCCCTGGTTTATCCTGCCAGGGGGATCGGTGAGTGAAACCCCATGCGCCCAATCAAGTCCTGGAAGCGCGCATCGTCGCGAAGAAAGTCCCACTTTGGTTCGACGTTAATCCAGATGAGCCAACCGAAACGCGCTTCGTAAGCTTTTTCCAACCAGGCCATCGCTTGGTCCTTGTCACGCAATCCAGCGTAGACGAGGGCAATGTCGTACGGAACGACGTAGGGTTTCTGCGGTTCGTCCTGCAATTGCTGAATGACTTCGAACGCCTTCTCTTCCTGGCCTGCGAGGCCGTAGGCATGGCCAAGCCCGGCGAGCGTACCCATGGTTCCGGCGGTTAAGTCAACCGCCTTCTGAAACTCAGGAATCGCGCGCTCGAACTTTCCGGTTTCTTCGTAAGCCCATCCCAACCCCATGTAAATCCAGAAGAAATTCGGATCAATCTCGAGCGTCTGGCGGCAGTATTTCACCGCGAGGGCATAATCGCGCTTGAGAAAACCCATGTAACCAACCATGAGGTTGATGATGGCGGAAAGTGGATCAAGCTCCTGAGCTACAAACACTTCCGCCATGGCTTCTTCATGGCGACCCATCGCTGACAAATAGTTCGCATGGTACGAACGAGTAAGCGGATCTCTCTGGTTCAACTCCAAAGCGCGTTTGAAATCGTTTTCGGCGCCGGCCCAATCCCAGTCATAAATAGTCTTAATGTAAGCGAGAGCGCTGTGGCCTTCCGCCAGGGTATCGTCTATCTCCAGCGCTTTCATTGCGGCACCCTTGGCCTTCGGCAGGATATCGTGCGGTGGAATCACGCGATGCAGTCCCAGAAACGCATATGCATCAGCCAGACCGGCGTAGGCCAATGCATAAGTAGGATCGATGTCTATGGCCTGCTTGAAGTATTCCGCGCCTTTTCTGAGACCGTCTCGCGTTCGCTTGCTCCAGAAATATCGTCCCTTCAGGTAACTTTGGTACGCTTCGAGATTGGCGGTGTACCGGCGCGTCAGGCGCTGCTCTTGTTCTCCCGAAAGAGTAATCTTCAGCCGTTCGGAAATTGTCCTGGAAATCTCTTCTTGTAACTCGAAGATGTCGGACAATTGTCGCCGGTATTGCTCGCCCCAGATCTGCGTACCGTCAGCCGTGTTTACCAGCTCGATTCCAATTATCAGACGGTCGCCGAGGTGCATGACTTTTCCGTTCACCACGGCCCTCACGCCCAATTCACGGCCGACGTCCATCGGATCAGCATCTTTGTTCTTGTAGCGGAAGACCGTGGCGCGCGCCATCACGCGGACCTGTGGGAGTTGCGACAGGCTGTTAATGATGCTTTCGGTAATACCGTCAGACAGGTATTCCATGCTCTGATCGGCGCTGGCATTCGTCAGCGGGAGAATCGCCAGCGAATCGATTGCGCCCGCAGCTACTGAAATATGTTGCTTTGCCTTGTCCGCCAGCGACTGGCGAGGCGCGTGCGAGTCAGCAACAATGTGCTCTTTCGTCGCTCGTCGTTTTCTCTCGTTACGCTCTGAAACGATCCGGGAAGGCAATTCAGGATTACCGGCGCCGCCCACGACCAGGTTAAAAAGCTGCAACTTCATTCCGTGTTTTACGGTCGTCATACCCAAATCGAACACGTGATTTTGCCAGTCCCCGAGCTCCTCCAATACATCAACCATCTCTCTGGATAAAAGAATATGGCCGGGATCGCCGCAATCCATAATGCGCTGGGCAATATTGATTCCGCGTCCGGTCACATCCTGTTCGTTAGCGATATTAAGGGTGCGGTAAACGATACCGCTGTGGATGCCCATGCGCAGTTTGATTTCGTTTTGATTCTTGAGAGCTTCGCTGATTTGGATTGCGCATCTTGCCGGACCTTCGGGGTCACGGAAGAAGATCAAAGCCATGCCGTCGCCGGTCGCTCGACTGATTAAGCGATGCTCGGCTTGCGCGGTTCTGAAGTCGTCTGTGCGGCGCACGGTCGAATTCAGATAATCGACGAGTTGGCGTTGGGAATGCGTCGCTCTCTGCGAATAGCCTACAATGTCCATGAACAGGATATGAGCAATTTCCGCAGCCTGGCGCTCTTTGGATCCAAGGCTTCGCGTCTGCGCGACATCAGGGGTTGAGTGAGGCGCCGGTGTTAGTCGAGGTTCACCCGGAGCCTGGGACGGCGCCGTCTGGTCGAGCGGACCGCCCGAGGTTCTTAGCTTCGTAGTTTTCCTCGATTCCGTATCAAATTCTAATTGTCTTCGAAGCTGAGCGAGTTCAGATGAAAACTCGCCGGCGCTCTGATAACGGGCGCTACTATCCTTGGCCAACGCTCTGAAAACCAGGGCTTCGACTTCCGGCGGCACTTGCAACAAAGGCGCGGGCTCGCGCTCCAGAATTGACACCAGAATGTCGCTGATGGTCGAACCGGCAAAGGGGACGTGACCCGCAATCATTTCGTAGAGCACCACTCCGAGGCTGAAGATGTCGGTTCGTTTATCAACTTTGAGACCACGCGCTTGTTCCGGAGACATGTAGCTGATCGTGCCGAGCACCAGACCCGGTTCAGTCACTGCCAAAGTTTCCGCTTCGAGAAGCTGTGAAGGCTCATCAGGATTGAGTTTGGCCAAACCGAAATCCAGGACTTTCACAATCCCATCCTTGCGCAGCATTATGTTTTCGGGCTTGATGTCGCGATGAACAATTCCGGCTGAGTGCGCGGCTTCCAGTGCGTTTGCAATCTGAACCGCAATATCACAGATCGTCTTCAGTTCCCGTAAGCCATCAGCAATGCGATGGCGCAGAGTCACGCCATCTACATACTCAGTGGCAATGAAACGCGTTCCGGCGGCTTCGCCGACCTCAAAGATCGTAAGAATATTGGGATGGTTTAAGGACGAAACGACCTTGGCTTCATTGATGAATCGTTGCATGCGCTGCCGATCCGAGGAGACATCAGCCGCGAGGAACTTCAAGGCAACTAATCGTCCTAGCTCCAAATCCCGAGCAAGGTAAACCTCGCCCATGCCGCCCTTGCCGATCTGTTTAGACAACTCGAAGCGGCCAAGTTGAGTGCCTGGAGTCAGATTTGGATTGTCCGATACGGTCTGCACCACGTTCTATGGAATTAGCAGCCTTTGCCCGCGCATTTTATCGTTATTCCGAATGGCCTGCCACTCTGAGTCCGGCCGCGTAGAAACGCGAAGGGAGATTGCCCGCGCCGAAACTGTACAGAGGGTTCTACGGGAAAGGCTTTTTCACGCGCGGGTCAAAGGAATCCTCGCCTGCTGATTCATGATTCGATCAGTTTCAGGTAGCTGCAAGATTTGTGGGAGAGGCGCAAATTCAAAATCGAACACGCGCCGGCGCAAGCCGAGGTAATCGCTGGCAGCATCGAGATAAACGCGTTTCACGCCGCCGGACATTGGGTGATATCGCCGAAACGCCGCGTACCGGCTGAACGAAGACAGAGCAATAAGCGCGCGTCTTTCGAACGAGCGGTTGGTTCCTGCCGACTGTCGGCGAAATCCGGAAATTGTGTGCCGTAACGAGTAGAACTTTGCATAACCTTCAAACATCAACTTCGTGAGTTCGGCGGCTGAAAGCGCTGGGTGATTCCAAGTGAGGACCGTGCCATCGAACCGATCAAGGTTTCTTTCCCAGATTAATCCGCCGTCCAGGAATTCGCCGTACTGCTCAGTTCCGGGGATAGGACACAGTATATAAAACGACGCCTGTAGCGGACTTAATTCGCAAAGGGTTTCAATATGATGCTTGATTGCGGCTGACGTGTCCTGCGGAAACCCCAGGATGTTTGAAAAATGAGTCGAGATTCCGTGTCTCTGGCAGACATCGACAATGTTTTGGTAAAGCTCAGGATGGTTCTGGCCCTTTTTCGCGGCCAGCAGTGTTTGCCGGTTGAACGATTCGACGCCTACTAACATCTCGAAACAACCAGCCCGCGCCAGCAGTTCGACCAATTTTTCTTGTCGCGCAATTTGCGTATCGCACTGGATGAAAAACTTCAGGTCCAGTTTTTCATCAATCATCGCGCGCAACAGGTCTCCGGCCTCTGGATATTTATTGAAATTGTCCGAGGTGAACATAATTATCGCAATGCCGGAAGCTTTTGCTGCTTTTAGACTCTTGATCGTCGTGTCTACCGTCTGGCTGCGGATACGCCGACCCGCAATCTTAATAACCG
>QHXH01000193.1 GCA_003222855.1 Acidobacteriota bacterium | reverse complement strand
GCGAACACCGCACTCAGTGCCCCGGACATCTCTGGTACGGTGCAATCGGATGGGTTCAATCTGATTCAGAGCACTTCAGGTGCGACCATCAATCCAAACGGTGCTGGTCCAGACATTACCGGCCAGGCTCCGCTGCTGAATCCTTTGGCTGACAATGGCGGTCCCACGTTCACGCATTCCCTGCAGTGCACCAGCCCGGCGATCGACAAGGGCAAAGCTTTCGGACTGACAACCGATCAGCGTGGTGGGACCCGGCCGTTTGATTTTGCTGATACCGTCTATTCAAACGCCGTCGGTGGCGATGGCTCAGACATCGGCGCCTACGAAACACAGAGTGCCGGCGGGTGTGTGCCTACAGCAGTTCCTCCGGCTGTTCAGCCAACGACGACGTCTGAAGATACTCCCGTCGGCATAACGCTAACGGGCACCTACTCGCAAAACACAAACCTGAGCTTCACAATCTTTCGATGACCTGTACGGCGACGGTCACTTATACGCCCACAGCTAATGTTAGCGGCGCTGACTTGTTCAAGTTCAAAGTGAGCGCCAGCGGAATCGATTCAGATCCGGCGGATGTAAACGTGGCCGTGAGCTCAGTGAATGATCCACCTACGTTCGGCATTACCGGCAATCACACGATTAACGAAGATGCGGGACCGCAAGTCGTTCCTAACTTCGCTTTCAACATTTCGCCCGGCCCGGCGAACGAATCGTCTCAGACGGTGCAATTCATGGTGACCGGCGACACAAATCCGGGACTCTTCAGTGCCATCCCGGCTCTTGATCCCAGCGGCACTTTGTCTTACACACCCGCGGCTAATGCTAATGGCCAGGCGACGATTACCGTCGTGTTAAAGGATAACGGCGGCGTGGCCAATGGCGGCAACGATACTTCGACACCGCAGAACTTCACTATCACAGTTAACTCAGTGAACGATGCACCATCATTCGCTATCGCCGGTAATCAAAGCGTGCTTGAAGATGCCGGTCCGCAGACGGTTGCCAACTTCGCGACCGCTATTTCAGTAGGGCCGCCACAAGAGTCCGGGCAGACGGCGCAGTTCATAGTAACGAACAATACCAACTCCGGCTTGTTCAGCTCGGGTCCGGCAATTAGTCCCACCGGAACGCTGACTTACACACCAGCGCCCGATGCCAATGGTTCGGCAACGATTACAGTCGTGCTCAAAGACAACGGCGGAACCAGTAACGGAGGTGTCGATACCTCGGCGCCGCAGATGTTTACGATCAATGTCACCGCGGTCAACGACGCGCCGACACTCAACCCGTTGGGCGACATGACGATTAACGAAGATGCGCCGGCGCAAACCGTGAATCTTACCGGCATCAGCGCCGGTGGTGGCGAAAGCCAAACCCTGATGATCACGGCCGTCTCGAACAACACGGCGTTAATTCCCAACCCAACGGTGAACTACACTTCGCCGAACGCTACCGGATCGATCTCGTTCACACCGCTAGCAGATCAGAATGGCGCAGCGACAATCACCGTAACCATTAATGATGGCGGCGGCACAGCGAACGGCGGCGTGCAGACAGTCACACGCACCTTCAACGTCACGGTCAGCGCAGTTAACGATGCGCCCGTCAATAACGTACCTGGACCACAGACGGTCGTTGAAAACAGTGCGCTGACTTTCTCAACAGCGAATGCGAATCTGATCTCGATCAGCGACGTGGATGCGGGCGTCAGCCCGGTGCGCGTGACGTTGACCGCAACCAACGGCACAATCACGTTGAGCACGATCGCCGGCCTGGCTTTCAGCGTCGGAGACGGAACTGCGGATCCGACCATGACCTTTACCGGTACGCTGGCAAGTATCAACTCGGCCCTGCAGGGGATGACTTTCGCCCCAACGAACGGTTTTAGCGGCGCCGCGTCTCTGCAGATTGTTACGAACGATCAGGGCAACACGGGCAGCGGTGGCGCCTTGTCGGATACCGACACAGTCAACATCACCGTCAATGACGTGCACTTTAGCGCATCGACTTACACGGTTACTGAGAATGCCGGCCCCGCCGTCATTACCATTACCCGCACCGGCGGCAGTGCCGGAACTGCGACGGTTCAGTTTGCTACCAGTAACGGCACAGCGACGGCCGGCTCGGACTATACAACAGTTACTCAGGCCGTGACTTTCAACAGCGGCGAGACGAGTAAGACCGTCAACATCCCGATTACTGATGATCTGTTGAATGAGCCGAACGAGACTGTAAACCTGACGTTGAGTAACGTCGGCGGTTCGGGCGCACCCGGCACGCCGGCGACCGCAGTGCTGACGATCGCCGACGACGACCCGACCGGTGGCTATCTCAAGTTCAGCCTGGCGAACTACAGCGTGGCTGAAGGCGGAGTGGCCACGATTACCGTGCAGCGTCAGGGCACGCTTACCCAGGCCGTCAGTGTTGACTTCGCGACCAGCGACGACAGCGATCCAGCGAACATGGTCATGTGCGCGCCTACGCCTGGAAACACGATCGCATCGTCGCGTTGCGATTTCACCAGCGGATTCGGCCGCATCAATTTTGCCGCGGGCGATGGCGCTGACAAAACGTTCAAGGTGCTGACGACTCAGGACTCGTACGTCGAAGGTCCTGAGACCTTTACCGTGACACTTTCTAACCCAAGCAATGGCGCGACGCTCGCACTGCCATCCACGGCGACCGTCACGATTAACGATGACGCCGTTGAGCCGGCGACCAATCCGGTCGACGATAGCGATGCTTTCGTCGAGCAGTTGTATCGCGACTTCTTGAACCGGCCATCTGATCCGCCAGGTAAGGCATTCTGGGTCAACAACATTAACCACTGTAACGATCCGGCGCAGCGTCCCGCGGGGCAGACTGCAGCGGACTGCATCCGCGTCTCACGTATCGTGACCGCCGCTGCCTTCTTCTTCTCGATTGAATTCCAGGCGACCGGCGGAACTGCTTATCTGACGAACAAGGTAACGTTCGGAAGTCGTCCGAATTTCGCCCGGTTCGAGCGGGATGCCCAGCAGATTGGATTGAATTATGTATTCGGTCAGCCGGGAGCCGAAGCTATCCTCGAGGCCAACAAGGTCGCCTACTACAACGACTTTGTGACTCGCGCTGATTTCGTCAATACTTACGGCGGAGTGTCCGATCAGACATATGTGAACACGCTGATCTTGAACACGGGCGTTGACTTCACTCAAGCCGAGCGTGACGGCTTCCTAAACGGATTGGCAAACCACACCGGGACGAGAGCCACAGTGCTGCGCAAGATTACCGAAAAGAGCGCCTTCCGGGCTGCCGAATTCAATTCGATGTTTGTGCTGATGGAATACTACGGTTTCCTGCGCCGAAACCCGGACACTGCCGGATTCAACTTCTGGCTCAACAAGTTGAATAGTTTCAACGGCAACTTTCTCGATGCTGAGATGGTCAAGGCCTTTATCGAATCGGCTGAATACCGTCAGCGGTTTGGGCCATAACATGCACGCGCAGAAACAACAGAAAAGGCGCGAGAGGGAAACGGTGATTATCGATTCTTTTCGCGCCTTTTGCTGTGACCGTTCGGTGGGTTGTGTCGTCTACCTTCTTGACACTATTAATCTTCGGTTCCTATGATCGTGCTACTTGGGATTGTGCAGTAGACGCAAGTAATGTTTGGAGCAAGTATCGGACGGGCAGGCCAGCGAATCATCGATGAGATGGTGCGTTGGCTGGCGCGCGGGCACATTAGTCCAAACATTCTTACTTTCGTGGGGGTCGCGATCAACGTCGGCTCGGGCTTGCTTTTTGGCTTCGGAAGATTTTTCTGGGCCGGAGTTGTCTTAATCGTAGCTAATCTTTTTGACATGCTTGACGGCCAGGTTGCGCGCCTGTCAGGCAGAGTAACCAGCTTTGGTGGATTCCTTGATTCATCGCTCGATCGATTATCCGACATGGTGGTGTTCGTCGGGCTCATGGTTTTCTACGCGCGCCCTGAGTATCACTCGACGCTGAACGTTTTTCTGGCGGGGGCCGGACTGATGGGTTCAGTCATGGTTAGTTATGCCAGCGCCCGCGCGGAAAACCTGATTCCAAAATGTGATGTGGGATTCCTGCGCCGGCCTGAGCGCGTAGTGCTCTTTATCATCGGAGCCTTGTCTACCGTTCCCGGATCCAACAACTTTTTTGCTTATCGGATGCCGGCCGTGTTGTGGGTCCTGGCAGTCGGATCTTATTGGACTTTCGCGCATCGCATGTATCACACATGGACCGAAGTCAACCGAAGCGAACTAAAACAAATAATCTCGGAAGTGGATCCGGGCGCCGGTTCACAATCTGAAGTCAGACGCGAGCCGACTCTGGCACACAAGACCGGGTAAAGGCCGGCTGGCGACACAGAATTGGAAGATTTGGTTGCAGGAAATTCTTGACTAAACAGTATACTCAGTTCTAATTTAGTTCCGCTCTTTATTTCTGCAGAGGTTTACGAAACTTGATTATCTGCCCTTCTTGCGGCTCAGGCGTCAAAGGTGATCTTTGCCTCGGCTGTCCCTCCTGCGGCGCGCGGGCGGTTGGACCACCACTCGCAAAGGCGGAACATGAGCTGCCTTCCTTCGGACGAGCTTCGCTTGCTTTCGTAATGGGAGCGGCGATGTTCAGCGCGTTTGCGGGCCTGCTGATCGCGGCGCTGCTGGAAAATAAATCAGCGCCTGGCTTCTGGACCATCGTCACCGCGGGCGAGATTGCTGCCTGGCGCGTGAAGTGGGAAGTTTTGTTTGCCTCGATTATTGTGCTGTGGAGCGGCGCGCGAATTATTCGCAGCATCAGTCAAAACCCGGCGCGCTTTATTGGTTTACTGCCTGCTCAAATCGGATTTGGCGGCGCACTCGCAGTCGCGGTTTTAGTTGCCGCTTTAATCGGAATTACCGTTCCTGAAAGATTGCGTCAACGCCAGTATTCAATCGAAGCCGCTATGTATGCTCGCGGGCATACGCTGCATCGAGCGTTCCTCGAGTATCGCGATTTGCATGGCACGTTTCCGCCAGACCCGGACAAGTACGTTGAAGCGCTACGCACGCTGCCCGATCCGGACGGTTCGATTGCTGAAGCGCTTCGCTTTGTTGATCCCAACGGCTACACTGCGACTACCACCCTCGCTGCTGCCTCGACCAAAACAAAGTCGCTCGTTGTCCGCGGGGTAGCGCTGCGCTACGCGAACACGCCTGCGAATCCCGAGCCGGCGAGCGCAATGTCTTTCACCAGTTATAAATTGCGTCTGCCGAGCGAGCATCGCTTCTTTGCCCCGGACGAAGACTTCTTTGTCGAAGACGGTGTAATCAAGAAAGCTTCCGAGTTTACCTCAGCGACGTCGCGTCGCAATCCATAATTTCGCATGTCCTTTCTGGGAAGATTCCGACGGCCCAAACCCGATCCGGAGATCGCACGGCGCGCCTTGCTTTTGCAAAGTGGCCGCCTGGGCGACGCCACGGTTCTGGACATCAGCCGCGACGCAGACGGGAATGAACTTCTTTCTTACTGTTACACGGTAGGCGGCATGGATTATGAAACAGTTCAACGTTTAGACGGAGAGCAACTCAGCCGCAAAGATACTTACCTGCCGGGTTCCAGAGTTGATATGAGATACGATCCCCATCGGCCAACGAATTCATTAGTAGTCTAATAGTCAGTTGTCAGTGGTCAGTTGTCAGTAGTCCCGCTCATGGTTATTGAAGAGGTTCATGCTTAGATTTTAGAGCTTAGAGCTTAGATTTTAGAGTTTAGCTTTAGGTCGTTCGTCATAAATTAAAAACTAAGCTCTAGAAACTAAGCTCTAACTGCGGACCACTGACCACTAACCAGCATCGATGTTTCGAAAAATTCTGATTGCTAATCGCGGAGAGATCGCGGTGCGCGTCATCCGCGCCTGCCGCGATCTGGACGTCTCGCCCGTCGCGATCTATTCCGAGGCTGATGCCCGCTCGTTGCACGTTCGGCTGGCGGACGAAGCTTACTGTGCAGGACCCGCCGCTTCCGCTGAAAGTTACCTGAAGATCAAGTCGATCATCGATATTGCGAACAGGGCAGGCGTCGAAGCAATTCATCCCGGTTATGGTTTCTTAGCCGAGAACGCAGAGTTTGCGCGGGCTGTTTCGGCCGCCGGCTTGATCTTCATTGGCCCGGCCGCCGATGCCATGGAAGTCATGGGTTCAAAGACGAGCGCCCGGCGTGCGGCTATGGCTGCCGGCGCGCCGGTGGTGCCCGGCACAACCGAAGCCCTGAAGAGTTTGGACGACGCGCGCGCCACGGCGGCCACGTTCGGTTACCCGATCATGTTGAAAGCGTCCGCAGGCGGCGGGGGCAAAGGAATGCGCCAGGTCGCGAATGAATCAGAATTGCGATCGGCGTTTGAAGCCGCCCAGTCAGAGGCTGCGTCGGCGTTCGGTAACTCAGAAGTCTATCTGGAAAAAGTAGTTGAGAAGCCTCGACACATTGAGATTCAGATCATTGCCGACCAGCAGGGCAATTACGTGCACCTTGGTGAGCGCGAGTGTTCTATTCAGCGTCGCCATCAGAAAGTAATCGAAGAATGCCCGTCGCCAATTAACGACGCCGAGTTGCGCGAACGAATGGGTGAAATCGCAATCAGGATCGCGAAAACCGTAAACTACGTTGGCGCCGGCACCATTGAGTTTCTGTTCTCTGACACCACGCGTGATTTTTATTTTCTCGAGATGAATACGCGTTTGCAGGTTGAGCATCCAGTGACGGAGCTGGTCACAGGCCTCGATCTCGTGCGCGAACAAATTCGCGTGGCGGCCGGCGAGGGGCTTTCGTTTACGCAGAGTGATGTCGATTGGAGCGGTCACGCAATTGAGTGTCGCGTTTACGCTGAAGATCCGGAGAATAATTTTTTGCCCTCGCCCGGCAGGATTGATTTTCTCCGCATCCCCGCCGGGCCCGGCATTCGCGACGATGGCGGCGTCACTGAAGGCGACGAGGTTTCCATTTATTACGATCCGATGATTTCAAAACTTGCGGCGTGGGGGCGGAACCGCCGAGAAGCCATCGATCGGTTGCGACGCGCGCTCGACGAATATGCCGTTGGCGGGATTAAGACCACGCTGCCGTTCTTCCGTGAGGTGGTCCGGGACGAAGAATTTATCGAAGGCCGGCTCGATACGGGCTTCATCACGCGCTTCAACGACCGCCGCGCGCAGCGCGGGCATCCTGCGCACAATGAGCGCGAAGCGCGAACTGAACAAGACATCGCGATCATCGCGGCCGCGCTTGCTTTCAAACATGCCCAAAGCGAATCTTACGGGCGTGAAATTCGCCAGGCCGAGAGCAAGTGGAGAATGGCGGGTCGCGCGTCGTCAATGAACAAGCTCGCCCGCGATCGCTCCGGCCGTTTCTAATTCATGAAATTGCACGCGACCATCGCTGAATCTCAGATCGAAATCGAACTTCACGAGCAGGGCTCGCAGGTCCTGGCCGTGGTCGACGGACGAAAATATGACGTCGACGTTCGTAGTTCACGCGACGATAATTATCTGCTGATTTGTGACGCGCAGGTCTTCGATTGCCGGATCGAAGGCCGGCCTGAGTCGGGCGCCACCTTCGATGTGATCGCTGGTACCGATAGATATGCTGTTACGCTCACTGATCCGAAACGTTTACGTGGCGCGCTGGCGTTCGGAGCCCATGGTGACGGAGCCGCGCGCATCAATGCGGAAGTTGGCGCGACGGTTAACGGCGGAGATCTGCTGGCGGTTATTGAGTAGAGTTCAATCCGCTACCACAAAGACTATTTTCCATTTGTCATTTGACATTTATCATTGGTCATCTTTTTAGAACTCTTCAGACGGTGGCCGCCTCGTGCGAACTGAGTATGACAAGTGACAAATCGAAAATGATAAATGTCCAATGACAAATGATAAATATGCTTTCTGACCCTCAACCTGGCAATCACTCATCCTTAAGAGTTCTTCTCTGGGATCTCGATGGCACGCTGGTGCGCGGCAAACGCTTTGGAACTTTCAAAGATTACACCGCGCCGATGCTGGAGTCAGTCTTTGGCACCGCGGGTTGTCTTCGCGAAATGGTTGTCTCAGGAATGACAGACCTGCAGATCGTGGAAGAAGCCCTGCGCGGTGAAGGTATCACCCGTGAACACATCTACCTGCGCAAAGATGAATTGCGCCGCTGCTATCTTAAAGAAATGAAACGCGCGGTTGCTAATGGCGCGCACGCTATCGAACCGATACCCGGTGGACGCGAAGTCT
Source organism: Acidobacteriota bacterium (assembly GCA_003222855.1). Taxonomy (GTDB): domain Bacteria; phylum Acidobacteriota; class Blastocatellia; order Pyrinomonadales; family Pyrinomonadaceae; genus UBA11740. Next base: position 327 of record QHXH01000193.1, on the reverse strand, counting down.
TGCAGGCTGTCTATGACGATCCGCGCTACGCTTCGGCGTTGCTAACCGGCAATATTGAACCGGCCGCGCACTTCAAAGTCGAAGTCGCGGGGCTGGCAGAATTCTTTACATTACCCGGCGCATTCGGTGATGAATCATTCGATCGTCGCGATCTGCCGGCGATCGCAGCGCGACGCATAAACGATCATTTACCAGCGAATCTCACGCCCGAAAAGTTCATCGTGATTGGCGATACGCCCAACGACATCGCCTGTGCCCGGCACTTTGGCGCGCGGGTAGTCGCGGTGGCGACGGGTCGAATCCATTCGGAAGCACAGTTGCGGGAAT
>QHXH01000192.1 GCA_003222855.1 Acidobacteriota bacterium | reverse complement strand
TGCGCTCGGCTGGAAGCCGAAGCCTACTCGGATCAGGAAATCGCGGACTTCATTCATCAGACTTTCATCCCGCTCGAAGCTCATATCAAAGAACATCCTGCGTGGTTCAAACGGTTTGAGGCTCTCTGGACACCGACAATCCTCGTTATGGATTCTGACGGCGTTGAGCGCTATCGAATCGAAGGTTATCTGCCAAAGGATTGGTTCCACGCGCGTCTGGAGATGGGCCTCGCCCGGGTTGATTTCATGAAGAAGAGGTTCGCGGACGCTGAGAAAATTTATGACGGAGTGATCGAGCGGCATGCGGACACCACTGTGGCAGCGGAAGCGATCTATTGGCAAGCTGTATGCAAATACAAAGCTACCAACGATCACACTGTCCTGAGCCC
>QHXH01000698.1 GCA_003222855.1 Acidobacteriota bacterium | reverse complement strand
GCAATATGCGACTCCCTCCGATGCGCTGGTTAACGTGCCACACGCCCAGCACCTTTACGACAATCAATTTCTGGGGCGACGTATTGATGTTACCGCATTTGTCAAGATCGAAGATGCTACGTTTATGATTCCGGCGCAGACATCTATGGATGTAGCGCCGCCGGTTGAAATCAAGTCAGCACAGCCTTCATTGCTAGTCCTAACACCACAGACTGAATCGCGCCCTCCTTCGCTGAAAGTCTCCGTTGTGTCTCACCTGAATCAACCAGCAAATGTATGGGTAGGGGTCCTTGGGAGTGCTGCGGATAGAACTCCAATGAGTCTGGTTGAATCCATTTCGCCGCCGCTCGCATCCGGTGAATCAGTGGATCTTCCGATGAATCCGAGGTTGAGAATCGAGAATTTCTCCAATATCGAAGTATCTGCAGCAGTTGAGAAGGGCAAAACACGTTCAGTCGTTGCGAAAGCAAACTTGCCAATAATTAAATCCGATGCTCGCGTAGCGCCAAGTCTCCGCGTCGGCTACATCCGCGGTTTTGATTTCAGCCTACCGAATGCACTCAACGCGCTCGGCGTCGAATCGAAGGAGTTAACGGTTGATGAAGTAAAGACCGCCGAGCTTTCGAAATACACGTCTATCATCGTTGACAATCGCGTCTATGAATCGCAGCCGGAGCTGATCGCGGCGAATCCGAAGTTGCTTGATTACGCGAATGCCGGCGGGAACCTGATTGTTTTCTATCACAAGTCGGATGAGTGGAATCCCGATCCGCGGCGCAACCGGCCACAGCTTGCGCCTTACAAGCTGCTCCTCGGCAACGAAAGAATCACAGACGAGAACGCGCCAATCACTTTTCTCGAGCCGCAGCACCCGCTGCTTAACTTTCCCAACAAGCTGGGGCAGGAAGATTTCAAAGACTGGATTCAGGAGCGCGGGCTTTATTATCCGAGAGAATGGGACCCGCAGTTTCACGCGCTGCTACAGTCAAACGATCCGGGAGAAACGCCGCTCAAGGGAGGACTACTCGTCGCGGACTACGGCAAAGGACATTACATCTACACGAGCATGGTTTGGTATCGGCAATTGCGCGCGGGAGTGCCGGGCGCCTATCGGATGCTGGCGAATATGATCAGTTACGGCCGCCACTAGAGTGCGACCTGTTCGCACGGATCCTAAAACAATCTCACACCGAAGGTGAGCGCAACATTGTTTGAGTTTTGTCCGGCGAAGTGGGTCAAGTAATAGTCAGCCTGAAACGCCCGCACCGCGAAATGTTTGCCAGCGACTACGTCCAGGCCGCCACCAAACTTCGCGGCAAGACCATTTTCGCTAATGGTCTGTACCGTGGCACGTGCTCCGCCAAAAAGCGCATGTACGAATGGCTGAAGCTTCTTGTTTTCCGGACGGGCGGTTAATCGCGGGCCACCCATGTATGAAAATAGATTCACCCGCGGACCGGTAAACCCAAATTCTCCGTCTAATCTTTTCGTGGTATACGTCAGGTCGCCTTCGATACCGAACTTCTTGTTGATATTTCGCGCCGCGGCCAGTGTGAATCCATTGAAAGTCTCATGACCCAACTGAATATTGCCTTTGAGATCTGAAAAGTTGAGGGCATACCCGGCAGAAAAATCAAACTTCGGGTACTCGGCGCCCTGGGCCAATGACGCACTCGCCCAAAGGGGCAAGAGACACGCGGTAGCCAGGAATTTGTGCATGGCGATATTCTCCTCTCGCAATCATCGCACTTTGAGAGACAGAGCCCGATGAGATGCTTAGATCCTGCGAGAGTTTGCTCAGGAAATACTCTCCAGTTTCTCTTTTACTCGCGCCAGAAAATCTTCAATCGCTTCATTGATGCGACGCTGCAAAGCGGAGCTAATCCTCGTCTCGCTCATCAGACCAACGCCGGGATGCAGGTCCCAAGCGCGGTTGCGGCGCAGTTCGACTTGCTGAGAAATGTGGATCTGTGTCGCCTCCGCTTCGTTGAGCGCCGGGGACCATTCGATGGTGTCGGGGTGCGGCGAAGTCTCCCGGACCGGCAGCGAAAGACGAACGCGACCGACCGGTGTCTCTGTAGCTATCGTCCAACGCACGATGCCGCCGGGCTCTCGGCGAATGCTCTCGACTCCGGCGAGCAGTTCCGTGAAATTTGTGAGGTCTGAGAAGAAATCCTTGATCTTGGCGCTTGGAGCTTTGATTTCAAG
>QHXH01000697.1 GCA_003222855.1 Acidobacteriota bacterium | reverse complement strand
TTACGTGCAGGCGGGACAATCAGTGCCGCTCGCTTGATTGTGGAGTGCGCCGACTCGTCGGCGCTTTTTTTATGACTTAGTCCCTGAAATCGAAGCGCTACAAAGCGGCGACAGGGCGCCGCACTCCAGGATCAATGATCGATCGTCTCGAATGGATTAAGCGGCAATTTTCGTTCGAACTACCGCTCGGCCTTTATCCGAATGTGGTAGAGCGTGTACGCGGAACGCCTGCGCGTATCGAAGATCTCACGCGCGGTTTGCCGCGAGAAGTATTGACGCGTCGTAATGGAGACAAATGGTCGATCCAGGAGCATGCGGGCCATCTGCTCGATCTCGAATCGTTGGCGATGCGTCGTCTCGATAACTATGAAGATGAAGCCGAAACGTTAGTTGCCGCCGACATGACAAACCGCAAGACGCACGAAGCGAATCACAACGCGAACACGATCGACAACATTCTTGCCGCCTTTCGTAATGAAAGAATTGAGTTCGTGAGCCGTCTTGAGGCTTACGACGAAGCCTTCTTGCAGCGAGTTGCTTTGCATCCGCGCCTGAATGTGAAAATTCGCGTTATCGATCTGGCTTTCTTCGTCGCCGAGCACGACGATCATCATCTGGCGCGGATTTCGCAGTTGAAGAGATTGTGGGCTGATTCAGACTGAACCCGAACCGACTTTGAAGTCAGCTTTCATGCGTGTCCCGGTTGAGATAGAATCCGGGCCCCGAGGTTCCCCGATGAGCCTATCCGCATCTATTTAGGAGAGAAGTATGA
>QHXH01000659.1:2066-2695 GCA_003222855.1 Acidobacteriota bacterium | reverse complement strand
TGAGTCAATCAGGCTGGATATGACGACCGAGTAAAACATTCTCACTCCACTATGTCCGCAAATCTTGCACTGATAGCCTAAAAGAAGCCCTTGGCTGGCTACGTGGTCACAGTTGAGACAGATGTAAAAAATGTTCAAAAGACCAGCCCAAGACTGGTGACGAACTTCGGTAATGTTCATAGCCGAAGATTCATTTTTTGCTCCTAATACTCCATTCGAAGCCGATTTCGGCGAGTCGACGTGTGCGATCTTTGTTGAGCTTGTCACGCTTAGTCCTCTGAGTTGTTACCCACTGCGCGAGTTGGGGATTCTCTGCCCAATGTCGCGGAACATTGCAATGACCATGTTCCTTTTTGTATTTCACCAAAGCCGCGAACATCTCCTCCCATTTTGCGGCAAACACATCCCAGACAAAACCGATCTCTTCCAGACGTTTGCGGCGATCTAACGTTAGTCTCTCCGGTCTGTGGCGCTGCGTAATGATCCATTGGCTAAGCTTTGGGTATTTCGGGCTTCTCGCTGGCACCTTGGTATGACCATGCGCCTTCTTGTATGAAAGCAGCGCGTCGAACATCTTGTCCCAACTGTCTTCGAGTCCACTCCAAGCGAATCCAATTTCGTCTAATCGC
>QHXH01000659.1:0-2004 GCA_003222855.1 Acidobacteriota bacterium | reverse complement strand
CCCGAATCGCTTCTTGTATGAGAGAAGCGCGTCGAACATTTCCTGCCACGGATCGCCAACGGCATTCCATATGAAACCGAGAGAGTCTAGCTGCCTGCGTTTATCGTTACTGAGTTTGTCTCTTCTTGCTCGCTGCCCGCCCACCCAATGAGCCAACGGCGGATTCTCGGGCTATTTTTGTGGAACCTTGCAGTGCCCATGCTTGTTCTTGTACGCCGCCAATGCGTCGAACATTTCCTGCCATTGGGCGTCGCGGACTTGCCATGTAAAACCAATCTCGTCCAAACGCGTGCGTTTCGTAGAGTCGAGCTTATCGCGGTTACTCCGCTGCGTAATCACCCACTGACTCAACACTGGATTTTCTGGCCAACGGGCGGGGACGTTGCAATTGCCGTAGCGCTGTTTGTAAGCAACCAGTGCCGTGAATATTTCTTCCCACTGGTTGTCGAGGATTTCCCAAACGAAACCGATCTCTTCCAAGCGCTTGATCCGCTCCTTCGATAACTCAGTCCGACGCTGACGCTGTTTGCTCGCCCAACGCGCGAGATGGGGATTATCTATCCACTGATTGGGGACTTTGCAGTCGCCATGCTTTGCTTTGTAGGCAACCAGCGCACGAAACATCCTCTCCCATCTGGAAACGTGAACCTCCCAAACAAATCCAAGGTTATCGAGCCGCCGTCGCTTTTGCTCCCCGAGCGCACCCCGCTTGGTGCGTTGTGAGATAACCCAGTGGCTAAGTTGAGGGTTTTCAGCCCATCGTGCGGGCACATTGCAGTGCCCAAATCGTTTCTTGAACGCCTGCAGCTCGCCGAAGCGTTCGTCCCAGTTGTCGCCCAACATTTCGATACTTGCTGTCGTAATCGCATCGCGTAACGCCTTGAGAGAAACTTGCGGGCCGACGAGCTCTACGCGTTCGCGAAAGCGAGTGTCGTCAAAGCCTTTGGTGCGCCCGCGTTCCTCGCGCATTTGGCGGATGATTTCGGCAAGCGTGTCGTCCTGTTCCTGCATGGCTTGAAGGACGTTCCAGACTTCATCGAACTCGGTGCGGGCGAGGGCTTCCTCGATGGTCTCGCCTTTCGCCTGCTCGACAAAGAGCGGTAGGAGGATGTAGCCAGTTACCTTGTCCGGATTCTCGGGGTCTTTGCGCATCGCGCGTCCCGTCGCTTGCACGATGTCCACGCGACTGCGCTTGGGCATGAGAAAGGCAACCATTTCCACGGCGGGGACATTCACTCCTTCGGTTAGGCATCTCGCATTGGAGATGACCGCTTTCGAGGCTGAGCGGAACTCAGTCATGATGTTTTCGCGTTCGGAGGTTGGCATGGAGCCGTTGACGTGGTAAGCATCGAAGCCCGGAAGATGGTTGCCGATTCCCTCTGAGCCGCCGCTCGTGAACGCCGCTGCACTCGCGACGGAACGATGGAAGGTAAAGATTTTGCTAACGTCGTGCTGCGTTACGGCGGCCTGGAGCGCAAGCTGGTTGGCGACGTGGCGCGCTTTGACGGCGTCGCCTTTCACGATGACTTCGCCGTGACGAAGCAGGTGATCGTTTACCATCTTCGAAGTCACCACGGAGATGATGACTTTGTAGCCGCAAATGATGCCGCGATGGGCAGCCTCTGCGAAAGTCAGCCTGTGCGCGACCGGGCCATAGACTTTCGGCGCATCCATCGAATAGACGAGCCGGGCGTCGCCTTCCTTGTCGCGCTTGCGCACGTCGTAATGGCGCGGCGTGGCGGTGAGGAAGAGCCGTTTGCTAATCGAAAGATTCTTGTCGTTCAGGGCAAAGCCGAAGTGAGCGCCTTCGCGCCGGGCGGTCTTGTGCGCTTCGTCGAAGATGCCGAGGTCGAACGCATTGCCTCGCTTCATTCCCGCAGCGACGACCTGCGCCGATTGGTAAGTGGAGAAGACGAGCTTCACGCCGTCGTAGCTGGCGGCGAGAAACTCGCGAACGTGCGCGCTGTCGGTGGTGACGGGAAAATCGAGATCGGTCGGGCGAAC
>QHXH01000191.1:5263-12203 GCA_003222855.1 Acidobacteriota bacterium | reverse complement strand
GTGGTCATCAGCGGTTATGAGAAGAGAGCAGTAACTGCGATGAGCACGATAGAGGGTTGATAAGGCCAATTTTGGGCCCCGCGTGCCGGGGTCGAGAAAAAAAGAAGCCCTGTTGTACCGCAAATCGTTAATTTGCGTTCTTCCTAAACACTCTTGCGTTTAGGCGGCGGACTTGTCCGGCGAATCCCCATGGCCGCACAAGCGCGGCCTCCGGCAAGCTTCAATAAATCATTCGGGTATCGGTTTCGCCAACACTCCCGCGATCAGCTCATTCAAACCCTCGTCTGAGTTGTTGTGAAAGCTCTTATACAACGTTGTGAGTTGGGCGAGGATTTTTCCGCGGGCGTCTTGTTGTTCCGGCTTGGTGCTGAGCGCCACGGCGCGCGCGTACGCGTTGATCGCCTGTTCGGCCAGATGCAGGATGCGATTCAGCATTGCCGTTTGTTCCGCAGAGGATTGTTTGCCGCCGAACTTGTCGTTGTATTGACCCGACAATTGCATCAACTCGCCCTTGTAAATCGCGATTCCCAGGCGATGGTAGGCGAGCGGATCCGTGTGATAAGGACTGTCGGACTTCACGGCTTTCAGAAAGGCTGCAGCGGCTTCGGCGGGCTTTTCGTCTTTAACCATTGAGCCCAGCGCATAATTAAGAAAGCCGCGGGCGATCTCAATGCTCTTAAACGGATCAACTTTGGTGACTCTTCCAGCTTCCAGCAATTGAATTGCCCGGCGCGCGTAGTCGGCGGTCTCGGCGTTCAGGCTCGTATTTCCCGTGAGCGAGTTGTCATAGCCCGCTTCAGTCATAATCGCAAGGCCGAAAAAATATTCGGGATCGGCTTTGATCATTGGCCGCGCCAGCTCGAACGTCTGCGCATACTTCTTCGCGTTATAGGCAGCGTACAAATCGCCCTGATGCATTTGACGTTCGTATTCAGTGACCCATTTGATAACTTCCTTTGTGTCAGCGTCTTTCTCACCACCCCAACGCCGCAGGTATGCCTTCGCCGTCCCATAGGCAAATCGCTGCTGGTCGGGATCCAGATTTCGCTTGAAGTCGGTGAAGCGCGCGTAGACTTGTTCCCTTTCGCTGTCCATGTAGGAGGACGCCATCGATGGATTGTTTGGAGTGATCGGAGGGGCGTTCGGATTCGCAGTGGTGGTCGTCTGCCCGCAAATTGTCGTCGTTAGAAGCAGCAGCACAGAGGTGGTTGAGATTGAAACAAATAAGGTGAGAAGGTTGTTTAGGGAAGTACTCATAATGGCGCCATGATACAAATAACGGGCGCGATTGAAAAGCGATTCCGAGCCTACCCTGCGCCGTCGAATTTCCCTCGAATTTGATCGAGTCGCGTTTTAAGATCGTCTTCAGCGGTCATGGTTATGCGACCGTCGCGATAAATTTCCTGGCCCGCAACAACAGTCAGCTTTACGTCGCGCCCCGACGATGAAAAGATTAAAGCGTCCGCCGGATCGCGAACAGGTTGCTGGCGCAGGCTGTCCAGCCTGACGACCGCCATATCGGCCTGCATTCCTTCTCTCAATGCACCGATGCGATCGGCAAGACCGAGAGCTAGCGCGCCGCCGAGGGTGGCGGCAAACAGGGCCTGAGCCGCATTGACGGGGGTAGCCCTCCCTGACTGCCCCACCCCAGCCGGGATGCCCGGCCGGGGACCCCGGAGTCGGGCTTCTGACACTCGCGCCGACAAGGGCGCAAAGCGCGCCTCTTCCAGAATGTCGCAGGTGTTGTTGCTCGCGACTGAATCACTGCCCAGGCCGACGTTCAATCCGTGGGCGATGAACTGCGCGAAAGGCGCGCGGCCATGCCCAAGCTTCGCATTCGATTTTGGACAGTGAGCGATGCTGGCGCCGGCGCTCTTGATCAATTGCACATCGTCTTCATCAACGTTGATACAGTGGGCCAACAGAGGCTTCGTTTCGAGAACGCCATGATCACTTAAGTAGCGCACGGTCGATGTGGCGGGTGCTTGCCAATCGATGCCGCGCGCGCGCAACCCATCGGCGAATGGGCCAACACCGCTAAGCATGAATTGCTTTTCGCTTGCGGACTCTGCCGCGTGCATCATAACCGGAAGTTTGTTGTCGTTGGCCAGACGCGAAATCATCTGGAGCTGTCGCCCGCTCACGGTGTACGGCGCGTGAGGCGAGACTCCGGCGCGAACCAGATCCGTTTCGAGTGTTAGCAGACGATCGAGTTGCAGGCGAAGCTTGCCCACATTTTCTTCCGCAAGGTTAGGATCGGGACCAAAGGACTCCTGATAGACAATCGCGCGCAAACCAATTTCGTTGAGCGCGCGCATTGATTGCCCGGCGAGGGAACTGGAATCGCCGAGACAGGTTATTCCCGCGCGGGCTGCCTCGATTGCGCCGCACGCCGCGGAAACGAACAAGTCATCCTCGGTCATTCGCAGCCGCGCGACAGTCAGTTTTTTGAGCCAGGCGAAAAAATCATACTCCTCGCGCTCGAGAAAGCCGCGCATGACGGTAAGTTCCAGGTGCGAGTGCGTATTGATGAGGCCGGGCAGAATTACGGCGTTGCCAAAATCTTCGACCAGCGCCTCCGGAAAGGCTGCAACCATGACAGCCCGATCGCCCACGGCAGTGATCGCCGAATCGTTAATTACAATTGCACCATTATCGATAGGCGGTGCGGCGATCGGAAGGACCCAGCGAGCTGAATAGATTTTCGGCATCTGGCGCAGCAGGAATATTAGCAGGGCTTGATTGCCCGCGAACAAGCGAATTACCTTTGGCTGATTTTACTCGCCGATATCGATCGAGGATCGAAGTTACATAGGCGCGCGTGGAAGGAATGTCTATGCGGGCAATGAACTCCTGTTCATTCAATGGCCGCGCGCCGGATTCTACCCGATTCCAATCGGCCGCGCGGCTCGGACCCGCGTTATATGCGGCGAGCATGCGAGCCTCGCGCCCCGGCATGTCCTTGTATTCATCGCCCGCTTTCTGCAAATACCAGCAGGCAATCTGAATGTTTCGCTGAGGATCTCTCAGAACATTCTCGACGTCTTTGGCTGTTTGTTGCTGCATTGTGGCGCTCGCTTTTTCGGACGCCCAGTCCTGCGCCACTCTCGGCGTGACCTGCATCAGTCCGATCTCACCGTCCTTTCCATGCATCCACGATCGGAAGTAGCTCTCTTCGTAGGCAATACTCCAAACCAGATCGGCATCGACGTGATAACGCGCCGACTCGTGCGCAATCACCGAGTCGTAACGATGTATCCAATACTGATCCAGAAAATAGAGTCCGCAGCCGACAATTACTAACGCGATGAGGATGACAGCAAGTCGCTTCATTTGATAAGTAGATTAGCGTGACTCGCGAGGCAAGGGAAGTTGTACGTATGCTCTGAGGTTCAGTTGGTACGGGAGAACCGCGACCAGAAATGATCAGATGGCCCGCGGCGATCGACACCTTCATAGCGAAGTCGCAACGCATGGTCATCGAGAACATGTCCCTGCAGCCAGACTTCAGCCGAAAGCGTAGCGCCAACCTCAATCGGGCCGCCCGCCAAAGCTCGCGAGTTCACCAGCACTTCCAATTTCAATCCACCGAGATCCACATATACCCAATAAAGTTCGCTGCCGGAAAGGGGATTTCGCAGCGGCTTATAAGCGATCACGCGTCCGCGCAGGATCCAATCATTTTCGTGAGAGGCGCGCGAGGGCACCGCCCGTTCCAGTGGCAACCAACGAGCGGTCATCTCGCGGCTGCAAACCCGCGCTCGATATGCCAGGCCGCACAGCCCCACGTGCAGCGCAGGGAGACGAAAGCCTGCGGCGCCGACCTCTGTTAAGTTTTGCAGTTCGAACAGCACCTCAGCGTCGGTGCCATCACAGTATCCGTGAATAACCGCTTCGCCTTCTTCATCGTATTCGGTCAAAGCCCAGGGGCCGATTCGCTGGGTATAGCGCGCGCGAAAACCGGGACGACAATTCGCATAAAAGACATCGCCGGTTTCAGATTCATAGAGCACCGTCCACACCTCCAACCCTTCGCCGAGCTTCCAGCACCGCCCGTGAAGAACGGCGCCGCGCCGCAGGATGTGCGTCGGCTCGCCCTGATTCTCGGCGCGCTCAGCGAGAAAGTTTATGGCCTTCTCGCTGGGCACCTCTAATCCAATAGTTTCGAACGTGGCGTCCATGAAAAGCTAAGAGTCAAGAGCTGGCGCGCCGTTTTTCTTTGATCGGTGGCCCGTCAATTTCATTTTCGGCGTTCCGCGGAGCGCGTTTCGCAAATCCGCGAATGTTTCGCCTGGGTCCATATTGCGGCCGCCCGCCGCCCCGAACCATTTCGGCAAAGAGATCGACGTCGTAGTCGGCTTCGCGCGACATTGTTTCGCGAATCTCGTGCAGCACGGTTAAGAATTTCGGGCGACGGTACATCTTTTGATATTCAAGTTTTCAATTTTCAGATCGGCGATAACAGCTCATACCTAAGAACTCAAAACTCAAAACTGTTTCGCGTTTCAACTTCAGTTGCTTCAGAAACCAGAAACTCTGGTGTGACGATCATCGGAACGAAAAATCCGGCCGCCGTATGGAACAACCTAATGCGCGCTTGCCGCCGAACGTTTGCCAGGTGACCGAAGTTCCACGTAACTAGATAATCGATTTTATGAAACGAAGCAACTGCCACGTGCAGGGCATCGGCGATGAACTTGCGATGAAAGATGCCGCGTGACACATACCCTTCCGCCAGGATCGCTGCCTCTTCCGAAAGTTCAACTTGCTCGAGCCCTTTTACCAATTTCAGATAAGCCGACCGATGCGGCTCGGAAAGTCGTTCCAGTTCGCTGATGACCAACGGCGAAATCACCGCGCGATATTCTGACAACTCATGCTCCCACCAACGAATTGTCAGGTCGCGGCGGAAAGGCTCGCCGTTGTCGAGATACGCGCCGATGACAGATGTTTCCAGATACGTGCTGGGCTTCATGATCTTATTGACGAGACTGAATCTCGGGGATCGGCCCCGTCTTTGGATTTGGATCGGCCTCGAGTGGTTCGAAACGGACTACGCTCCTGCCGAAATCGAAAATCACGCGGAAGTGCCGCAGGAAGTTGCCGCCCAAAATGCCGCTTTGCAGAAAGCCGGAGGTCTCGTTCACAGGCTCGAGATCCAAAACCGCAGCATCGATTCCGCTCCGACTGTACGAACCGATGGCCACGCGTGGAAGCGCGGCAATCTTTACATTATCGGCAACTCCCGCGGCGCCGAATACTTTCATCTTTTCCTGCTTAATAAACTGTTGCGCTTCTTCCACCGAGGCCGCTTTTTCCGAAAGCACGGTAACCGTCGCGCCCGTGTCGATAATGAAATTCAAGGGCTTGTTAATGCCGTCGATGTTCACTTCGCCGCTGAGAAAGCCGCTTGCGGTAGTACGCACCGCAATGTTGATTCCGGGACGTTGGGCGATATCGCTATCGGCTGAGTTCGCAGGACGGGTTGCACTCGTTTCGGCGTCATTACTTCGCGGGCGTGCCAGCGTTAATCGATTGGTGCCGTAATCCACAGACGCAACCAGGCGGCTGATCGCTGCGATGCCCAGGTATCCATCAACGGCGTTTTGTTCGTCATAAAAATGACGAATGTAGACCGGAACATTCGCGACTCGCATCTCGCCAATGTCGATCGAGTTAAGATAGCCATAGACAATCTCAAATCGACCACCGCCTCCGACGGCCCTCGCCATTCCGCCGCGCGCGACTGACTTAATGCCCATCTTCCTCGCAGTTTCTTCGGACAGCACCGACATGCCAGAGCCCGTGTCGAGCACGAAGCGAAAATATTGTTTCGATCCGTTCATGCGCAGCTTTATCACCGGCCGGTAGTCGGGGCTTTCAAATGTGACGAGTGTGCGATCTGGTCCCTCGAGGCTATAGAGCGAGCCCTGTTGTCCCAGGTAACGCAAAAAATCGATCAGGCCGCGAATGCGCGCGCGACGTTCATTGTCAGTCCGGGGCGCGACGACGAGAAACCGTTCATATGCATCGGCGGCCTCTTTGTATCGTTCTGAGCGGGCCGCCGCCTGGCCAAGATTGAACACATAATCCGGTTCATCCGGATCGATTGACGCAGCACGGCGCAAACCGACGATGCAGGGATAGGTGCGATTCTCGTAGTAATCAATCATCGCGAGTCCGGCAATGGCGATGGCCTCATTCTCATTTAAGCTCAGCGCCGTGCGGAACTCTTCGACCGATAAACGAAAATCTCCGGCAGCGAGCACCGCCGCTCCCAACAAGGCATGGGCGCGTGCTGATAACGGATCGATTGCGATGACGCGCGCCGCATGGTCGAAGGAATCCTGCAGGCGGCGCTCTTTCAATAAAGTGCGACTCAAACCAAGGCGGGCCTGAATATTCTGGTCATCTTTCGCAAGTAGTTCGCGGTAGATCTGTTCCGCGCGCTGAAAGTCGCCTGATTTCAACGCGTGTTCAGCGCGGCTAAGATTTTTGTTTGGGTTGTCGCCGCCGAACGCGACGCAAGCTAAGACCAGACCGATGAGGCAGGTTCGCAGTCTCGCAGGAGAAAGCCTGAGATAATACCTGGCGAAGTCTGTCATGGCTGGTCTTCCTATTTCAGAATCTCGCCTGTCTTCATAGACCAGAGCAACAGGTCGAGTTCGTCAAAATTGATGCTCGATTCATTCGCGAAACGGAGCATCTCGCTTTCAGTTTGCAGATACCGCCCGCGCGTCGTGGGCGGTTTTGGTGAATCAATCACGCCCAGCTCGTACAAGCAACGAACGATGTGCTTATCAAGAATCGCGTATCCTTTAAACCCGACGTTACGCAAGAAGTGGCTCGCCTCCTTGTATCCTAACCCCTTCACCCGGGGATCTTTCGCCAGCCAATCGCGTCGCTCGATCGGATCTTGAAAACTTACTAATCGTTCACG
>QHXH01000191.1:0-4950 GCA_003222855.1 Acidobacteriota bacterium | reverse complement strand
CTTCACAAATTGTCAATGAAGGAATTCTAGGAGCCTGTTCACAAGACTGTCAACGAGTTTGCTGCATGGGTCGCTAACATTCCGGCATGTACATCCTGGCTCAAGCGCCAAACATCAAAGCCTGCAGTGCTCGCACGCGAATCAGCACGAGCCCTGTATGTTATGATGCGAAAGGCGCGTTACGCGCATGCTGGAATGAATCGAGTCATAAAATTTCCGGGCAAGTTATCGGTCGTAACGGCGGCGATGGTGTTTGCCTGCGCAAGCGCCCTGTCACAACCTGCGGCCGGCGGCAGTTCGACCAATCCAAAGCCGTCGCCGCCACCTTCAGTTGGCCAAACCGTTGGCACGACCTCTGAGAGCAAGCCAGTTGTTTCGCAAGCCCTTGCGCAGCCCGCTTACCTAACGCCGATTGCGGGATATCAGGGCGTGCTGGCTGAAACACTTGATGGCGCCACGATCGCGGCCCAGGCCGCCGATGAAAAGTTCAATCCCGCATCGTCCGTAAAGTTGGCGACTACACTCGTGGCGCTGCAAACGCTCGGTCCCGATCATAAGTTCGTCACCGGAGTTTGGGCGGCAGGCGCGATCGATAAGTCGACCGGCACGCTGACAGGAGATTTAGTCGTCACCGGTCGCGACCCCTCGTTCCATTACGAGCATGCCGTGATGCTGGCGCGGCAATTAAACGATCTCGGTATCCGCACTGTCACCGGAAATGTAATCGTCACTCCAAGTTTCACGATGAATTTTGATTGGTCGGCACGACATTCGGGTGAGATGTTTCGCGATACGCTGGATGCTGCGAAAAGATCAGCGAGTGCCACCCGCGCCTGGATTGATGAGCGCACCCTGGTAGGCGATAACGAGAGTCTGAGCAGTGTTCCGAGCGTCGTAATCAGCGGCGAGGTGCAGATCGGCACAGCGCCGCCGGGCGCAGCGCCGATACTCACTCACAAATCAAGTAAGCTGGTTGATGTGCTGAAAGCGCTGCTTTGTTTTTCCAACAATTTTATGGCCGAACGAATCGGTGACGGACTGGGTGGGCCGCAAGCAATCAGCGCCGCCCTCACCAGGGAACTGGATCTCAATCCGGATGAGCTCTCGTTGTCATCGACGAGTGGTCTTGGTGTCAATCGAGTAACGCCGCGGGCTATGATGAAAATTCTCCGCGCGCTGCGCGATGAGTTGGCGAAGAACAAACTTTCGCTCTCTGATATTCTGCCGGTTGCCGGAGTCGATCCGGGCACGCTCGAAGATCGTTATACCGACGCCGCAGAGCGCGGCAGTGTCGTTGCCAAGACCGGCACGCTCGTGCGCACGGATGGCGGCGCAAGTTCGCTGGTTGGACAAATGAAAACCAGGAGTGGGCGCATCGTCTTGTTCGTCATCATGAACCAACATGGTAACGTGGTTCGCTTTCGCCAAAACCAGGACTCGATTGTTTCGGCCATTCAAAACTCACTCGGCGGGCCCGCACCCTTCGCTTATCAACCGGTGAAACTCTCGCTGCGGCTGCCCGCTACCGCAGGCGGTTCTGACTTCATGCCTGACATTCTTCTCGTCGAAGACAAAGAGAGTTTGCGTCGCGTGCTGCGGCTGACGCTGGAAAACGCCGGCTACACAGTCACGGAAGCTGCGGACGCGCGCGCGGCCATCGATGAAATCGAACGCGTTCCGCATCGAGTCGTGCTCACCGATTTGCGCATGCCGAACGGTTCAGGCATCGACGTATTGCGCGCGGCAAAAAATGCCGACAGCGACATTCCGGTTATTGTCATGACGGCGTATGGTTCGATCGATGAAGCCGTCCAGGCGATGAAAGACGGCGCGCACGATTTTCTGCAAAAACCGGTTGATTCCAATCACCTTTTGTTGTTGGTCGAGCGAGCTCTGGAACAATCCCGGTTGCGCACTGAGAACATTCTTTTGCGCGAAGAATGGTCGAAGCGTTATGGATTCCCGCGCATAGTCGGCGAATCGGAAGCCATAAAGCGCGCCGTTGCGGAAACGCAGAGAGTTGCGCAAACCGAGGCCACGGTTTTGTTGCTGGGCGAATCCGGAACGGGAAAAGAACTGTTTGCGCGGGCAGTCCATCATCTGTCCAATCGTCGCGACAAACCATTCGTGGCGATCAACTGTGCGGCGATTCCCGAGACCCTGATCGAAAACGAATTATTTGGTCACGAGCGCGGCGCCTTCACAGGCGCCGCTGACCGCCGTATCGGCAAATTTGAATTGGCCTCAGGCGGCACCGTGTTCCTTGATGAAATTGGCGAGCTGCCGTTGGCAGTGCAGGGAAAGCTCTTGCGCGCGATCGAAGAGAAATCTATTGATCGCATTGGGGGACGCGCGCCGGTGCCGGTCGATGTTCGGGTCGTGGCCGCTACTAACAAAGATCTTCGAACTGCCGTCGATCGTGGCGAGTTTCGCGGCGATCTTTTCTTTCGACTGGCAGTTTTCCCCATCGACATTCCGCCTCTCCGCGAACGCGGCAACGACGTGCTGCTCCTGGCTCGGCATTTCGCCGCTGAAATTGGCAAAGAACTGCGCGGCCGCGAAGCGACGCTGAGCGAGTCGAGCATGCAGGCGCTGCGCTCTCATCGCTGGCCAGGCAACGTGCGCGAGCTTGAGAATTCAATTGAGCGAGCGTGCATTCTGGCAGACGAAACCGAGCTGCGCCCGGCCGATTTCGGTCTGGTAAGCGATGGCGCACGCGATCTAAAAGCGTTT
This sequence comes from Acidobacteriota bacterium, assembly GCA_003222855.1. Taxonomy (GTDB): domain Bacteria; phylum Acidobacteriota; class Blastocatellia; order Pyrinomonadales; family Pyrinomonadaceae; genus UBA11740. Next base: position 2,217 of record QHXH01000191.1, on the reverse strand, counting down.
GGTTTCGACCTCTCCGGTAATTTGAGCGAGGCTGCTGAACGCGCCGTGAAAATGGTTGAGCGACAAAAGATCGGCGATGCTTTGGCGCAGCATGATGGTAACAAGTCGCGCGCGGCTGAGGCGCTGGGTGTTAGTTACAAAACGCTCCTGACCAAGATTAAAGAGTATAATCTGTAACCGATGACCGAAGAGCAGGACGAAAGTCCCACGTCTGAAGATCACCAATTCGAGCCTCAAAAACTCACTTCTGAGTCTCATCCGCATGAACCTCAAAAATCCGCGCTCTCTTCCGCCAGCGGGTTAAGGCACGATCGTAATACGGCGAAAATCTCCGGCGAAACCATCGACGTCGTAGGTGAAGCAACCGGCGAATTCCCGCGTGTTTCTGTCGGTTCCGGAGGTGGCGAGAGCACCGGCCGATCTGCGTTCATGGTTGGGGCGGGCATTTTGATCAGCCGGATCATCGGCGTGGTCAGACAAAGAGTCTTTGCTTATTATTTTGGCGCCTCACTTGCCGCCGATGCTTTCAGCGCCGCCTTTCGCATTCCCAACTTTTTGCAAAACGTATTCGGCGAAGGCGCACTGTCTGCTTCCTTTATTCCTGTCTATGCGAACCTGCTGGCACGGAAGGACGAGCGCGAAGCGAGTCGCGTGGCCAGCGCCGTGCTTACTTTGCTCGCGTTAGTAACTTCGGTGATTGTGCTCGCCGGAGTACTGACAACACCCTACATTATCTCGGTAGTAGCTATCGGCTTTGAGGGCGAGCGGAGAGACCTGGCAATCCACCTTGTGCAGATCTTTTTTCCGGGCGCCGGATTGTTAGTGATGTCGGCGTGGTGCCTCGGAGTTCTGAACAGTCACCGAAAATTCTTCCTCTCATACACCGCGCCGGTTGCCTGGAACCTGGCGATCATCGCTGCGATGGTTTTCTTCGGCGGACATTCTGATGAACGGACCGGAACCTTAGTCGCGGCTTTTCAGGCGCATTTGGCGGTAATCACCGCCTGGGGCTCAGTCATTGGCAGCGGGCTGCAGTTCGCGGTTCAACTTCCAACCGTGCTGTGGCTGGCGAGAGGATTGCGGCCCGTATTCGACGTAGCGTCGGCGAACGTGCGAACGGTGATTCGCAATTTCTTTCCCGTGTTCATGAGCCGCGGCGTTGTACAGATCAGCGCGTTTGTTGATGCGGCCCTCGCCAGTTTGGTCCCTTACATCGGCGCCGTCGCCGCATTGACTTATGCACAGAGCCTGTACACCTTGCCGGTCAGTTTGTTCGGCATGTCCGTGTCGGCCGCGGAATTGCCGGCGATGGCCAGCGCGCTTGGCACAACCGATGAAGTCGCCGATCAGCTAAGACGCCGACTCGATGCGGGACTGAGGCGAATTGCGGTCTTCATTGTTCCCTCTTCGATGGCAATGCTCGCGCTGGGCGACGTCATCACGGCCTGTTTGTATCAGACGGGCCAGTTCAAGCACGCGGACGCGACGTACGTTTGGGGAATCCTGGCGGGGTCGACGGTCGGATTGCTCGCTTCCACGCTCGGCCGCCTCTACGCGTCGACCTACTATGCGCTGCACGACACGCGCTCGCCTCTGCGATATGCAATCGTGCGCGTGACTATGACGACGGCGCTGGGGTATTTGTTTGCGATCCCATTACCGCCACTGCTCGGCATCGATCCGAAATGGGGAGTCGCGGGCTTAACCGTGTCTGCCGGCATCGCCGGCTGGATCGAATTCGCCCTGTTGCGCCGCACACTTAATCGAAGGATCGGACGAACAGGCTTAGCGTTGCCCTTCGTGGCAAAGCTGTGGGCCGGAGCAGTTGCCGGCGCGGCGGTAGGGTGGGCGATTAAGCTTCTGATCGGATCGAGACATCCGGTAATTATTGCGGCACTGGTGCTGGTGCCGTATGGCCTTACCTACTTCGCGGTCGTTGGATTCCTGAGAGTTCCGGAAGCCAACGCGGTGATCAATCGCGCGCTGAGAATGGTCGGCATCAGGAAACGATCGTGAGCCGTGATCAATCGTTTGTGCCGTCACGATCGGTGATGTGGTAGCGATCGATCTTTAAATAAAGCCCCCGGCGCGTTAGGCCCAGCTCGCGAGCAGCACGTGAGATGTTGCCTTTGTGTCTGCGAAGCGCGTCGCTAATCATGCGACGCTCAACTTCCTCCAACGCTTCGGCCAGACTAACGTTCTCAAGCGCGCCAACTT
>QHXH01000658.1 GCA_003222855.1 Acidobacteriota bacterium | reverse complement strand
TGTCGCCGCGCACGACCGTGCCAAACCAAACGGACGCCTGCCGGCCGATGTGCACGTCGCCAATGATTTGCGCGCTGTCAGCTATGAATGCGGATTTGTGAATTTGCGGATGAACACCGCGAAAAGGACGAATCATGGTTGGCCGGGATTATCGCGAGCGTCGCTCGTAAAAACCAACAGAACTGCTGAGCGTTGTCGCAGAGACCAAATAAAAAGCCAAACCACGAAAACACACTAATGGCGAAGAATCAGTTTGTGACTTTCGTGTGACTTCGTGGTGAATCTTGTCAGTTCTTAAAAACTAACCCCGCTAAAACGCAAAGCTGCCATAGAACGCGCTGTTCTCGCCGTCGCGCTCCCAGGCATCGCTCATTTCATGGCCAGAGTAAAGGGCTTTGACCGTGTAGCCGACCTTTCGCTGGCCGAGTTGCACCAGCGGATCGTACCAGACGAGATTTGGCATCTTGCAACAGAGGTCGTTGGGCATCGCTTCAACGTTGATAGCGGCCTCAGCGGAGTTCACTTCGTAAGATTTTCCTTCGTGCCTGAAGCTGATCGGCGCGCTGCGGACTGAAATAATTTCGCCGAGCGTCGCTGCGTAACGGCTCTTGAGCGCTTCAAGGATCGCGACTTTCTGATCGTGACTGGCCGATTGATCGAGAATAACTTCAGAGCGGCGCGCGGCGCCTTGATTTGAAAGATTTTCGTCAGAGCTGACGACCGCAATGGCGCGCACTCCAGTTAAGCTGGTTCCGTTCCAGGTGCCGGTAGAAAAACTCCAGGCCATGATTGCTTCGCGGCCGGCGGTCACAACCTCGCCGTTGAAGTGACAAGCGCCCGCGAAAAGGCTGGCGGTGCGAACTTCGACGTAGTCGCCTTTGATATTCGTGTTTTCTGCGCGCGACGTGAAACCAATTGCGGCGGCACAGGCGATTAAAACAGACGCTACGATCCAAAATCTTTTCATCTCGATACCTCCAAACTCTCCACTTAGTTTACACCTCTAAGCGTCAAATGCTGAACTGTAGCACTTGCGGCCCGGCACACAATGAGCCGGTTGCACCATCCCGCCGTCCGGCCCGATCGCCTGCTGGGTCTCCCGGCACCAGCAATGATTACTGCCGTCGAGATACTGCTCAGCATCAACAGGCATGACGTCGAGCATGAAGAACTTTTTCGAGCGCAGCGAAGCACAGAAAGCGCTTTGCAACGCTGTGCTCGCCGTTAACAGATCAGATTGGAGGTCCGAATCGTTTGCCATGGTCTAATGAGCCTTTCCCTCTGTGCTATCTCTGCGAATCCTCTGTGCCTCTGTGGTGAAGATGTTGAAAGAAGCGTTTCACCACAGAGACACGGAGATCGCACAAAAACTCACGGAGAACTAACTAAGGGTTACGCCGCCAACTTTCGCCAGGGCTCGCCGCACCAGTGTTTGGGTCAACGGAATCTTATAACCATTCTTCGCCAATGGTTCAGCGCCCTGTAAAGCGATCCTGGCGACGTCAGCCAGCAAGTCGGTGCTCATCATCTTGCCGACCAATGCGGCTTCAGCCTTCGCGACCCGCCAGGGAATCGGCGCAACTCCGCCCAGCACGATGCGTGCATCGGCGACCGTTTTGTTCGCGCCCATGGCCACCGCCGCGGCAACTGCGCTCATCGCAAAATCCATCGAATCGCGCTCCTTAAATTTTAAATAGGTGGAGTTTGCAGCGAACTTCGACGCCGGCACCTGCACCTCTGTAATTATCTCGTCGTTCTGCCGCGATCGTGCGTTTGCTGCCTGGGCCAACAACCGACACGCTCGCGCCCAGGGCGAGAAGCATCGGCGCCAAATCAGATGGATGCACAATGTAAGATGGGCCACCGCCGAAGATTGCGTGGTACTTGTTCTCGCCGGTCGCCGCGTAGCATTCGCTGCCGCCTTTCTTCAAGCAGACAATTTCTTCCAGGCGAAAGTACCAACAGCGCGGGCGCTGACAAAGATTTCCGCCGACCGTACCGAGATGGCGAATCTGCGGCGTTCCCACTGAATGCGCAGCTTCGGCCAAACCCGGAAAGCTGCGACGCAAAAGCAGACTTTCCTCCAACTGACTTAGGGTCACCAGCGCGCCGATGCGCAACCCACCTTTGCCGTCTGACTCAATTTTATCAAGTCCACGTATGCTCTTTAGATTGACCACGCGAACCGGGCGCGTGATGTACTCTTTCATGGTTGTCAGAAGGTCCTGACCGCCGGCGATCGGTCGCGGCGCATCATCCAGATCCGTTGGCGCCGGCGCGGACTTAAGCGCGCTCACAGCTTCGGCAACGGTCATCGCATTCATCCACTCGAAAGCTTTCATGCGCTCCTCCCTTCTTTCGCCAGGGCCATCAGAATTTTGTCGGGCGCGATGGGAAGTTCACGAATGCGCGCCCCGCATGCGTTGAAGACGGCGTTGGCGATCGCGCCGATCGCCGGAATGATTGCGGCTTCCGCAATACCAATCACAGCTTCGCGCTTATCATCGTCATCGATGAGCGGGATTAGCTCCGGCATCTCGAGCGATCCCGGCAGCTTGTAATCCATGAGACTGGGATTGAGTTGGAGGCCGAGATCGGCATCCATCACTCGAGCCTCAAACAACGCCATGCCCAGCGCCTGGATCATGCCGCCGTTGATTTGGCTTTCCATCGTCAAACGATTCAGAGGCAAACCTCCATCCTGCACTTGCAGCAATTTAATGGGACTTCTACCTCAGCGAAGGCGACCCCATGCACGCCGCGAGCTTGCAAGTCCGATCGCCATACGCCGTGGGCAGTCAAACCCGAGGGCGGCAATGCCGCGCAGGCTTGCTTCCAGGCAATCGATTTTCCCCCGCCGCTGACGTTTCCGTTGGCGAAG
>QHXH01000190.1 GCA_003222855.1 Acidobacteriota bacterium | reverse complement strand
CCATCGAGAGTCACGGTCGCGCCGCATTCCGGTGGCACCACGCGACGCGCGACTGCGCCAACGTCGATTGGATCGACGGTCAACTCAAAGAAGTCAATTTGCGAAGTTGAAGCAGGCAGGATGTCTGCGCTCCCACCGCCGCTTACGGGCGGAAAGATCGCGAGTTCATCGCCGTTTCGAATCTCTCTGTTCGGTTCGGCGTATTCCTGATTCACCGCAAATAAAAGGGATTTTCCAAAGCGCTGCAACTCAGGATATGCGGAGAGTATTTCTTTGCGAGCGGTCCCCTCAGTCGCCGGAGACTTCAGTTCAATATCGATCTCTTCAGCACCTGCAGCGTCTCTGGCGGCGCCAAAAAATAGAACGTGAACGTGGATACGAGAGTCGGTTGCCATTGCGCGAACGACCCACCCGCTGCCGCAGGCCGGTACTGGCTCACTCGATATCAATTTTCTTGCCGCCGTGTCCGTTGCGTTTCGCGATTGAATGAATCCTCGCTCGCTCTTCATAACTGCCGACGACGCGCGCCAGTAGATCGTGCAAGCGGCTGAGTCGCTCAGACGTTAACCGCAACTCCAGCAGTTCCTGTTTCATCTCGACTTCGATTTCCATCGCCGCCGAGACGAGAAACGAAAGCTTCTGCGGATCGGTTTCGCTAATGTCAGGCAAAACTCCGCGCTCGTCGTTCATAGCGCGAATTGAGTTTGCCACGCGCATGAACATCGTCGCCACATCACGCGACTGCGCGGTAAGCGCCGTGCTGTCCTCGTCTTCATCCTCGAAGAAACTGGCGCGTACAACCAGATATGAATCGCCGCGATCGAAATACGAATCGATTGCATAACGAACTACGCCAACTGCCAGAATGTTCGAGCGGCCATCGGGCAGAGCTTGCGTCTCTGAGACTTCCGCGACACAGCCAACGTGACCGGCGGGCGGCATATCTTTATCAGAGGTCGAGGAGTCAAAGTACGACAAACCGAAGAGATTGTCGCCGGCGCGAATGTCACTGAACATCTTGCGATAGCGCTCTTCAAAAATATGCAGGGGCATCGGCATTCCCGGAAACAAAACGACCGGCAAGGGGAAGATCGGAAGCTCGCGCACACTTCGCACTTTGTCCATGGCTTCACTCATAATCGCTCGCGCTATCGGAATGCTCTGATCTTTAGTTGCACCATTATCGCAGAGCGACCAGCAGAAGTCAGCAAACGACCTCCAGCCGCAAGCGCCATCCTTAAGCGAGCTGTGATAATCTGATTCGCCCATATTCTTTTGAAAATTCGGAGGAGTTGATGACGGACTTAGCTGAACGCCAGTGCGTCCCTTGCCGGGGGGGCGTGCCTGCCATGAAGGGCGATGAAATCGAAACCCTTGCCGCACAGGTTCCGGGATGGCAAGTAGTAAACGAGCATCACTTAAGCAGGAATTATCAATTCAGCGATTTTCGCGAGACGCTGGATTTCGTCAATCGGATCGGGGCGTTGGCCGAAGAACAGGGCCACCATCCGGATATCTGCTTTGGTTGGGGAAAAGCGGAAGTTTCGATCTGGACGCACAAGATCGATGGCTTGACGGAAAGCGATTTCGTGCTGGCCGCCAAGATCGACAAGCTATAATTTCCTTAAGTTCGAAATGGAGCCTAAGCGACAGAAAGGGCAACTGACTTTGCTTTTCGACGCATCGAATCTGGCGTCGGTGAATCGCGGCCTCAGTTTGCAATCCAGGCAATGTTCAAGTTTAAGCATATTCTTCTAATCGGAATTCTGCTGCTGACGGTCGCAGTTGCTTCAGGGCAACCGGCGAAAGCGCAGAAGCCGTCACCTTCACCCATACCACCTGCGGAATCCGGCCAGGAAAAGATCACGGTCACGACTCGGCGCGTGCGTTTGCCGATCACCGTGACCGACAAAAAGGGTCAGTTCGTGTCCGGACTTTCGCAAAGTGATTTTTTGGTGCTGGAAGACAAGGTGCCACAGCAGATCGATTCCTTCAGCAATGAACAGAATAACAACTTGCCTTTGTATGTCGGCGTGCTGATGGACACTTCTCCATCGACGGCGGGAAAATTGAAGTTCGAGCAAGAGTCGGCGATGAACTTCATCCAGACGGTCGTGCGTCCGCGACGGGATCGAGTGCTGTTCGCCACCTTTGATGATCAAATAACTCTGCGCCAGGACTTTACCGACCGCCTCGAGTTATTGGACCGCGCAGTGTTCGCGGTGAAAAACACTGGCGAAAAGACCGCCCTCTACGATGCCATTTGGCAGTTCTGTGATGAGAAGATGCGTTCTGCCCAGGGGCGCCGCGCGCTGGTCGTGATCACCGATGGTGACGATACTTACAGTCGCGCCGACATTAACGACGCGATCGATATCGCGCAGCGAACCGAAACCACGATTTTCGCAATCTCAACGAAGGCCGGATTGTCCGGCACTGTGCCCGGCGTCGAAGCAGGCACGACGAAGGATCACGGCGATAAAGGTTTGGATCGATTATGCGAAGAAACCGGCGGGATGGCTTTTTTCACCGGCGACATGCTCTCGCTGGAAAGATCCTTTACCAAGATCGCAAACGAGTTGCGCTCGCAGTATCTGATTACATATCGGCCGTCGAACGATCATTACGACGGCAGTTATCGCAAAGTGGAAGTCAAACTCGCGAACGCGAGTGAAAAGTACAAACTCAGGACTAAGCGAGGTTACAAGGCCATCGCTGACAGTGTAACGGCTAAGTGAAGATTGGGATAGTGAAGAACCGAAATACAACGCTGATGAAAACGGTAACGCTTTCCGTCTTGATTACGATCGCATTGGCGGCAGCCTTCGCGCGCGCGTCGCTCGGGCAAAACGGCGCTCAGCGGAATAGTCGCGCGCGGACCGTCGAACAACTTGCGCAACCGAGCCCAACGCCTCCGAAAAAAGAGGAGGAGGTTACGCTGAACTCTGACGACGTTGTACGCGTCGAGACGAATCTTACGACTATCTTTTTTACGGCCGCCGACAAACAGAAACGTTTCATTAGCTCGCTCAAGCGCGAAGATGTGCGCGTGCTTGAAGATGGCGTGCCGCAGGATATTTTCACCTTCCAGCCGAATAGCGATTTGCCGCTATCACTGGCGATACTAATCGATTGCAGCGGATCTGAGGAGCGCACCCTGCCGGAAGAAAAGGGCGCGGCGCGTTCTTTTCTCGAATCGGTGTTGCGCGCAGACAAAGACGAAGCCGCGATAGTTACTTTCACCGGTGAAGTCACGCTCGAGCAGGGACTGACTGGCAACATCGGGCGCTTGCGCAGAGCAATCGACGATGTGCGATTCGTGCCACCCTCGGGTTACATCGGTGGTGGGGTTGTGGTCGGCGGCACGCCTCCAATTTCAGGAACACAACAGACGCTGGCCGGCTCGACCGCGATCTGGGATGCAATCTGGGCGACGTCGAACGAATTGCTTTCCGATTCTGCCGAACACACGCGGCGAGCAATCATTCTGTTGACCGATGGCGAGGACACGATCAGTCAGGTACGAATGCAGGAGGCGATCAATCGAGCCGTGAAGGCAGAGGCGCTGATCTATGCAATCGGCATCGGCGATCGTTACCAATACGGTATTGACGAAGGCGCCCTCAAAAAAATAACGGAGGGCACTGGTGGTCGCGCTTATTTTCCGCGCAACGAACGCGACTTGAATGAAGCCTTTGCCCAGATCCAAAGAGACTTGCGAGAACGCTACCTAATCGCCTACTCCTCATCCAACAAAAATCGCGATGGCTCCTTCCGCCATGTGACAATCGAAATCGTTAACCCCGATCTGCGCCGAGAAAATCTCAAGCTGAATTACCGCCCCGGTTACTTCGCGAAAACCATCACGTCAGAACCGTCGCCAACTCCCAAAAAGCCCTGATTTTGCTGGCATTTACAAGTGGTGACAAACGAAGTTTGACTTTGCTATACTCAGTTTGGCTCGCCGAAGCCTTTTCGGCATGAGTCTATTTTCCTCGCCCCACGCTTGAGACCTCGCTGTCTCATCTCGGCTTTTCCGTCGTATCGAATTTTCAATGAACAAGCTTGCGGACAATGCTGCCACTGTTTTGATCGTCAATGACGATCAAATGCAGTTGGATCGTTTGCGCGGTTTGCTTGAGCCGGAGGGTTACCAGACCTTTGTGGCCCAGGACGGTCAGCGCGCGCTTGAGATAATCCGCACCAGCCGGATTGACATCATCATCAGCAATGTAGTCATGCCTGAGATGAATGGAATGGAATTATGGCGGCGCCTCAAAAAGGATCCGCACACCGCCACGATTCCGTTACTGCTCGCCGGTGGAATTCCCAGGGAAGATTGGCCGCTGCTGGACAGCGTCCACGCGGGCGCCGACGACTATCTTGACATTCCTTTCCGCCACGAAGAGCTGTTGGTAAAGGTGGCGCGTCTGATAGAGCGTCACCGGGTTGAGCGCCGTTATCGCGACATCGTCGAGCAAGCGGCTGACATCATTTACACGCGGGACATGGATGGATTCATCCGCAGCATCAACGAAGCGGGCGCGCGCTTCTTTGGCTGCCCGGCGTTCGAGTTGCTTGGAAAATCGATCAGTGTCTTGATCGGCGAAGATGCGGCCGCGCGGGACATCGCCGCAATGAAGAGCGTCAAGTCATTCGAACCGATCCGCTTTACGGATTGTTTGAAGAACGCGTTAGGCGAAGAGCGATACCTCGAAGGCATCGTCACCATCGAACGCGATTCGCAAGACCAGAACGTCGGTGTCCGTGGGGTGGTGCGCGACGTCACTGATCGGCGCATGGCTGAGGGGGCGCTGCAAAAACAAAACGAAGAGTATCGTCTCTTGTTCGAGTCCAACCCTTGTCCGATGTATGTGCTCGACGAGCGCACGCTGGCTTTTCTCGCCGTCAACCAGTCAGCGGTAAATCATTATGGGTATTCGCGCGAAGAGTTTCTCGATATGAGCGCCCAGGACATACGGCCCGCTAACGATGTTCCCGCTTTGCTGTCGTATCTTGCGCAACATCGCGAACGGAATGACTCGGCCGGCGTTTGGAAACACCGGAAAAAAGACGGCGCCATCATCGAGGTGGACGTCAATTGGCACAAGTTGGATTTCGCTGGCCGGCCAGCGTTTCTGGTAATGGCCAACGATATCACTGATCAGAAGCGCGCGCAGGCTGCGGTCACGGAAAGCGAGGAACGCTATCGTGAGTTGTTTGAGAATGCCAATGACATCATCTACACAATCGATCTGGCCGGCAATTTCACCTCATTAAATCAAACCGGCGAGCGGTTGACAGGTTATAGCCTGGCGGAAGCGCTCACTATGAATATCGCTCAGGTCGTGGCGCCCGATCACCTTGAGAACGTACGGCAAAACCTGGCGCGCAAGCTTGAAAGCAACGAAGTCTCAACTGTCTATGAGACCGAGATCATAACCAAATCCGGAGCGCGACTTCCGCTGGAGCTTAGTAGCCGCTTGATTTATCGCAGTGGTAAACCAGTTGCTGTACAAGGCACTGCGCGCGATATCACTGCGCGCAAAGCCGCGGAAGATGCGCTGAAAGATAGCGAAGAAAAGTTCCGTTCGATTGTCGAAACTACGAACGAGTGGATCTGGGCCATCGATGTTCACGAAAATTATATCTACACAAATCCGGCGGTTGAAGAGATACTGGGATATCGATCCGAAGAGATTATCGGTGCGAATGTTCTCACGTTCCTGCATAACGATGATCGCGCTGAATTCGAGTCGCTGCTGCCAAAGTTGATTGACGAGCGACGTGGTTGGACCGGGCGGGTGCTCAGATGGAAACACAAACACGCCGGTTATCGTTATCTCGAGTCAAACGCTCTTCCGGTCTTCGATTCACAAGAAAAGCTGGTTGGGTTTCGCGGTGCCGACCGCGACATCACGGAACGGCGGCGAATGGAATTGGAGCGCGAAGCGATTTTCAAAATTGTCCAGGGCGTCATCACCACTCCGACACTGCACGCACTCCTAAAACTGGTCCACCGTTCAATCAGCAAAGTTCTCTATGCTGAAAATTGTTTCGTCGCGCTTCACGATCCGGCGACGAATCTGCTTCATTTCGAATTCTGGTTGGACGAAAACGACGCGCCGCCGCCGCCCCGTCCGGTCGGCAAGAAGGGTTTTGCGAACTACGTACTTTGTTCCGGCGAACCTTTGCTGCTGACCAAAGCGCTCACCGAACAAATGATCGCACGTGGCGATGTCGAACAGAGCGGCACGTCTTCCGCGTCCTGGCTCGGCGTCCCTTTGCGCACGGAATCGCGAACCATGGGAGTGCTGGTGGTCCAGCACTATGACGATGAGCATGCCTATAGCGAACAGGATCTTGAGCTGTTGACTTCGATCGGCAGTCAGACTGCGCTGGCAATTGAACAGAAGCGAGCCGAAAGCGAAATTCAGCAGCAAGCACAGCGCGTCGCCGTCACTAACCGAATCTCACAGGCCGTGCGGCGCACCCTGGATGTTTCCGAAGTATTTGAAACAGCCGTGCGCGAGCTGGGCCAACACCTCGAAGTCGATCGTTGCTCGCTGTATATGAAAGATGAGAAGGCTGGGCGGGTCACGAATGCAGCGGAATTTCACGTTCCGGACGTTGAGCCCGCAGGCACCGATTTCGACTTGCCACGGCTCAAAGGTCTCACCGAATCGATGGAAAAGCATGGCGTAATGGCCTTCCACGACGTCGCCGGTGACAAGAGAAGTCGCGGGCTTTACGGAACAGTCGTGAAGCGCGACGTTAAGTCGATCATGTACGTGGGCGTCACGGTGGGCCATGAACTGCTCGGCGCTTTCGCTTTATCAACTACCAAAGCGCTTCGCTATTGGAGCGAAGCCGATATTGAAGTAGCCAAATCCGCGGCCGATCAAACCGGCATTGCGATTCGTCAGGCGCGACTCTATCAACAATCCGAAGCCACCTCGATGCGTGAAGCGCTGGTAAATAAATTGAGTGTGGCTATTCGCGC
>QHXH01000657.1 GCA_003222855.1 Acidobacteriota bacterium | reverse complement strand
ACCAGTAACGCACTACCAAAGACTCCGAAAGAGGCAGGCGCGATAGCGATCCCCCATGGCGAGTTGAGCGGGCCGTTCGAGACCAGGCGTTGGACGAAGACGCCGCTCGTGGTGAACTTGCTGACGTAGCCCAGGCCCAGCCCGTTCTGGTTGCGACCGTTAGATCCGAGCTTCGCATAGGTGACGTAAATAAAGCCGCCGATATTCTGGATATTGAAAGGACGAAAGTCTGCGGGGAGCGCGGGAACACCGCTGTCGACAAATGGAAAACTGGCGACGCTTTGGGGCGTGAATGTGCTATTGAACACCTCCACACTACCCGCCAGAGTAGGCGAGGCGAAGTTCGCGGCGTAGAGAAAGTTGGCTACCCCGTCGTTGCCTATCGCGAGTCCGGTATAGACGTGACCAGGTTGACTTGCCGCAATGACGGCTGAATTCCCAGCCCGCCAAGCGCTGAGGTTCCCGGTGATGGAAGCAAAGATAAATCGGGCGGCACTCGTGCCGCCGCCGGCCGTAATCACAAAGTCGGCGCTTCCGTTGAAGACGGCCCCGGTCGGAAGGCCGCCGGATATGCTCACCGTCAGCGCATTCCTCGTGAGCGGACTGCCGCTAACATCCCCGCCGTAGAGCGTGGCAGTGCTGGTTCCGTTGTTCGCAACCCAAAAAGGACTGGTAGCACTGGATGTGATACCCCATGGATTCACCAAGAGTGGATCTTGAAAGAATGAAAGCCCGGGAATGTCAGAGACGAGATTTGTTTGCCGATAGGCCTGCCCCGGCGGAACGACCGGAATAGCACCGTTGCGTTATTAGCGCTGCGCTCAACAACCCGGTGATAACTAACGCGAATAAAATATAGCGATGTTTGGTAACACGATCTTTCATGCCCATCCTCCCGATCAGTCTGTCTTCTCTGCGCGAACCTGAGGCCCTGCGAGGACCGCGGCCTCAACGAGTAAGTGCTGGGTTCAGTTAAGGGAAAGCCCACTCTATTAGCAGCAATTCATTAGTGTCAAGGCAACCTGTTGTTTTGATCTCCTCCTCAGCCGGCAGGGCGCTCGGTTTCAACCCTTTTTCACAGCACCTCGGCGTGATACGAAACGCGCAAGCACCACGGCTCAAGAGATTTTCAGATCGGCAATCAGAATTCATGCGTCACGGGCCAGGTGCAAGGCGGATACACGATAGCCCGGAAATCAAAAGGGCCAGGAACTTTCGTCCCCGGCCCCTTCGCTTTAGGCTTCGCAGTTAGCTCTTTAGCTGGCGCCGAATCGCTGGCGGTATTCCGACGAGGTAATAAACGCCTTCACCATTTCAGCTTTGATAAAGTCCCCGCCAAAGGCGTTCAGCTTGTTAAGCCAGAAGTTAAATCCGGCGGTGTCCGGATCCCGCCGCAGATAGCCGAAATACTCCATGGTCACAAAGATGCGGTTGAACTCGGCTGTGGCAGCCCCCGCGTTTTGTGCTACGTCACGAAGCGCACGGGCGCGCGCTGCCTGGTCGGTCGTGTTCGCAGCCCCGCCGAACTCATTAATAGCCGTATTCCGATCAGTGGCGGTCGGGACAATAGCGAGGTTGGCGAACAGCGCATCGACGTATTGAGTCGGCGTCTGTGTCGTCGGAAAGGCGGCGACGAAGTCGGGCCGCGCGACGAAGTCCGTGAAGTACGCTTGCTTGTTCGCCTCCAATTGCGCGTCGAAGCCAGGGGTTCCGAACACGAGATTTGTTTGCAACTGTTGCAGGTCGCGTTCGAACTGCCCATACAAGACGGCTGCCGGACTGCCAGATGCGGAAGCGCCAAATGCCGCCTTGTTGGCCAGATAAGCCAGAGTGCCGGTGTTTTGGAATTCAATTGAGAGAAAGAACGCCGCGCTGACATTGATGCGCTTGACCGCGATGCAATTCGCGTCCGCGCCGCACGAGGTTATTTGATTAACCCAGAAGGCTTGACCCGCGGCGTCGGGTTCGCGATCCAGGAAATCGAGATAGTGCTGTCTGACAAAAAAATTCGCATCGTCGATCGGATTTGAGGTCGAAGCCACCGTGTCATTATCCAGAATTGTTACCCTTGCCGTACTCGGGCTGCCGAGCCCCGTGCCCGTCCCCGTCGGGTTCGAGAGGGCGAGGTCGATGGTCTCGTCGCCCTCGACGAAGTTGTCATTCACAATCAGAATGCGGAAAGTCTTCGAGGTCTCGCCGGGGGCAAAGGTGAGCTTACCGAGAGAGATTTCGTAGTCAGACTTCTGCGAGGCGTGGCCGGGCTGCGACTCATCGAACGTGTT
>QHXH01000656.1 GCA_003222855.1 Acidobacteriota bacterium | reverse complement strand
TAATACGAATGCGGTTACCATCGAGTCGCAAACTTCCTTCAAGCACATTCTCGACGTTTAGTTTTTCCCCAACCTCCCTCGCGTTCACGCTCCTTCCTTTGAATGAAAATGACGAGGTGCGGGCAACGACACGCAGCCCCTCGACCTTAGCCAGGGCTTCGAGGATCTCTTCGCTCATGCCGTCGCAGAAATACTCTTTTAAACTGCGGGCCTCGGAAGAGTTCGCCGCGAAATAACCAGATCGCAGCCGCGCCTAAAAGGAGACCGGCAACGGCCGTTCCAACCAGTTTGGGGTTCCAGGATCGCCATAAAGGCCCAGCGGCGGCGCGTTCCAACTCAGCCTCGAATTCCAATTTGTGACGGAGATCTTTGAGCGCCTCAAGCAGTTCCTGTGCGCTGCGATAGCGTTCCGCGCGATCTTTGCGCAGCGTTTTATTGATAATCTGCTCAAGCTCAGCGGGAGCGTGCGCGACGTAACTGGTGAGCGGCGGTGGCTCCATCTCAAGAATCGAAGACATCGCCTCTCCTGGTGTGTCGCCGGTGAATGGCGCATGCCCCGTTACCATTTCGTAAAGGACTGCGCCGAGACTCCAGATATCGGTCCCCTTGTCGACCGGCGCGCCCCGCGCCTGTTCCGGCGACATATAACGAACGGTTCCCAGTATCGATCCCAGGTTGGTCTCAGCGAGTGTCGTCGATCCTGTCCCGTCCGCCGTAGCCTCGGCGAAGGCGGATTCGGCAAGCTTGGCGATGCCAAAGTCGAGCACTTTCACGTATCCGTCCGGCCGGAGCATGATGTTCTCCGGCTTGATGTCGCGATGGACAATGCCTGCTTCGTGGGCGGCGGCGAGCGCACTTGCCACTTGGATCGCGGCGTCAACAGCTTCACTCAACTCCATCCGCCCGCGCATCAGACGTTGACGCAGTGTCTCGCCTTCGATCAGTTCACTGGCTATGTAATGGATTGAGTGATCCTCACCAATCTCGTAAACCGTCAAGATATTTGGATGATTGAGTCCAACGACGGCGCGCGCTTCTTGTCGAAACCGCTTCAGGCGCTCGGCGTCGCCGGTAAAGCGTGTCGGCAAGAGTTTGAGTGCGGCTTTGCGGCCCGCTGTAATGTCGGTGGCCAGATACACTTCACCCATCCCGCCGGTGCCGATCCGTTTAGAAATTTTGTAGTGGCCGATCGTGCGACCGACGAGCAAGTCAGCTTGCCCATTTTGAATAATTCTCGTGGCCAGACCAACAGCTGACGTTTCAATGAAGCTGCCTGCTCGCTCACGTGAGGCCAGGAGGGCTTCAACTTTACGACGCAAAGGCTCATCCCCTTCGCAGGCCGTGTCCAGAAATGCACCGATCTGGTCCGGTTCTTGATCCAGCGCTGCACGAAAGATTTCCTCAATCGTTTGTAACCGCGCCGGCGTCATAGACACCAATTACACTAATTGCCACGAAATTGGGACACGAATTACACGAATTACCACCAAATTTCATACGGCTTGCACAGACCACCGAATCCATTGGTGCAAATTAGTGCAATTCGTGTCTGAAATTCCTGTCTCATAAAACAATCCTTTTCCACTCCAGCGAGTCGCCGCCGAAATTGACCAACAGACCGAGCCGAAGTTTCGAAGCAGCGAGATAATTTAGCACTTGTTTGATGTGCGAATCAGTCAGTTTTTCGATTGCTTTGGCCTCAAAGAGAATCTTATCCCAGACCACAAAGTCCGCGTAATAGTAGTGAGGCAGGATGACTCCCTTGTAGCTGATTTCGTAATTTTTCTCGCGCAAAAACGGGATTCCAGTGCGGCTCAGTTCAACGACCAAAGCATCCTTGTAGATGATTTCGTCGTGTCCCTTCCCCAACTCGCGATGAATCTCCATGCAAAAGCCCACGAGTTGGAAAACCTCCTCCTTGTAAACCAGCTCACTCATCTGCGACGCGAATCACCGACACGAATTACACAAATTGCCACGAAATTTCATACGGCGTGCCCAAACCACTGAATCAATTGGTGTGAATTAGTGAAATTCGTGTCTGTCAGCCGGCATCGTGCAATT
>QHXH01000703.1:2712-5004 GCA_003222855.1 Acidobacteriota bacterium | reverse complement strand
CGGCTGGTGCGCGATAGCCAGGTATCTGAGTCCTGTGCACAGCACCATGACGCCAATTGCGATCACGGGAAGATAAGAGACCGAAGGCGGGCGGCGCCGTCCAAATTTGAGAAGAAGCAGTAGCAGCAAAGGTAACAGCAGATAGAAGTGTTCTTCCACGGCCAGGCTCCATGTGTGCGGCCGCGCAGTTCCGAGGTAGTTTTGAATGTGAAAGAAGTTCGGCAGGATGTGTCCCAGCGCCCGGTGCACATTTCCCTGCTCCTGGACCAACAGTAATAGAAAGACTGTAAGCAAGTAAGCATAGTATGCCGGCCAGATCTTGAAGCCGCGCCGGATGATGAATCGCCGCACGTCCAAGACAGAGCGCGAACGTAATTCGCTGAACAGCAAACCACCAACCAGAAAGCCGCTAAGAACAAAAAAGAGATCGACCCCGGACCAACCAAAGCGAATGAGCACGTTGACCAGGGGCTGAAACATTCCCGACTCTTCCGGCTGCAGGATCACATGATGTCCGATAACCAACAGGACTGCGACGCCTCGCAAGATATCGAGCTGTCTTAGACGCTTTTTGGATTCGGCCTTGAAAAAAGACATTCCTTTATTTTTGGACAGAAGTCAGTGGCAGCGAGTTGGAGTTATCCGTCTGAGAGGTTAGCCCGGAATCGCAATTGAGGCCTTTACTTTTTGATTCACCAGGCAGTCCAACCGCCATCCACTACCAGGTTATGACCGGTCACATACGCTGATGCATCCGAGGCCAGAAAAACCGTAGCACCAGTCACATCGTCCAAGTCAGCCTTGTGTCCCAGAGGCACTCTCATTGAGTAGCGCTTGACGAATTCCTCGTTTTCTCCCGGGTGAGCCATACCGCCGGGAGAGATACAATTAACGCGAATGTTGTGCTGGCCCCAGTATGCCGCAAGATAACGAGTCAGCGCTATCACACCTCCCTTGGCCGCAGCATAGACCGCATGCGAGTAGATCCGTGCAGGCTCGCGAACTCCTGCGTAGAGCTCCGGCAGATTTGCGCCCTCATAGATGCGTTGATCATTGCCGACAATCCCGTAAATTGACGAAAAGAAAATCATGTTGCCTTTTCTTGCCTGCTCCATCACTCGTCCAGCCTGTTGCACTACAAGAAACAGACCATCGAGCTCCGCCCGAAGAACCATCTGCCAGCCTTCCAGGGAACATTCCGTCAACGGCTTGTAGAAATCCTGGGGTTTAGCAGTGACGCTGTAGACAAGTGTGTCGATGTGCGAGGCGTCTGCCACAACTGCTTTGACAAGTGCTGCAACTGAGGCCGGATCGGTCACGTCAACATCCCGTTTAATAAGGAACTGGTATCGCTACTGGCGGCCAGCGACGGTTGCGTCAGATCGGCGGAGTAAACACGGGCTCCGAACTCAGCCAAAGCGGCACATGTTCGCCTGCCCAATAAGCCTCTCCCTCCGACAACGAGCGCCACCCTGTCTGTCAGGTCAAACTTTTCCTTAACCATACTCGCACCGCCGGGTTTTCAAGTAAGATTTCTGACCCACTGTGGAATTTCTTCGCGACAACCGGAACTCGCGGAGACAAAAGCGGCGTCAACGATCGCCAAACTCTGAGCGGCCCACCATGCATCATGTTCGTGCCGAATTCTGCCTTCGCGCACACAGGCCAGAAATGATTTCATTTCCGCAACGTAGGACCAGTTCGGATCGTAATCCGCCTGTCGCCAAACTATGGCAGGGCTATTTCGGCCCGGGAGCTGCGCCATCACCTGCGGCGCAACGAGGTCGTAACTGATCCACCCGCGCTCAAAGGAGATTACACCACATCGATGCGCTGGCCGCTGAATTAGATCCAGATGAATCTGGCTGACCGCGCCTATCGAATGGTTAATCATCAGGTTGGCAATTACGTCGACCTGAAGTGAAAGCAGATCGGATTGCGGCAGGAGGCACGAAACTGCTCCAGCGGGTCCGAGCAATTGAGTCGCCAGATGTACTTCATGAATCAGGGACAACGCGGCCCCGCCTCCGAGATCCCTTCGGCTGAAGTATGCCCGACGATAGTCCTCGCCAGGATGCCAATCTTCGATCCACTGGCCCACCTGTCCCTGGAAAACCAGTGGCGCGCCAAAATTCTGGTCATTGTGGAGTTCACTAATGGCCTGCACAGCCGGATGAAACTGCAGGTTGTAGCCGACAAACGAAACTACTTTGTGCGCCTTGATGTGATTCAGGATTTCACAAACACCGTCGAGAGAGGCAGCCAGCGGTTTCTCGATAAAGACACCGCGCA
>QHXH01000703.1:0-2677 GCA_003222855.1 Acidobacteriota bacterium | reverse complement strand
GGGGATTAGCCGGCTGAGGGCGTCCAGATGCAGGCTGGTTGGGTTGCTGATGATTGCCACATCAGGTTTTCGATTAATCAAATCAGTCCAGTCGTTAACTTCGACTACGCCTAATGCCGGATCGATTTCCTGATTAGCGCCCTGCCCGCTTCGCAGCGCAACAATTTCGGTGATGCCGAGTTGACGGAGATTATGCAGATGTCGTCGGCCTATTGAGCCACAGCCAATAATCGCGGCCCGCTCGACGGTGTAACGTGGTTTCAATTTGATTGAAGATTGCCTGGTCCAGCGTTTCTTGTAAGCGATCGCACAGTGACGATTGATTTCGACAATCGCCGGGTTATCGTGAAGCAATTGCAGTATTTCGTCGAGACTAAACACTTTTCCGTGCACGTACAGAGAGGCGAATATTCTGCGGAAGAATTCCAGATCCTCCGGATAATCGAGGGTCATTCGCAGGTTGGGTTGCCGGTGGGCCGGGTTTTCTATCGGCAGATCATACACCTGGAACATATCGGTGTCGGTAAAGTAGCGACTCCAAACTTCCGAATTCTTCTCGTCCTTGATCTCGAGGACCCGGCGAAATGCGTCAGTCTTGACTCCGTAACTATAAGCCCCATGGGGAAGGTCGAGGGCTCTGATAGGTCCGCATACCCGGGGTCAGAAAAAGGGCAGTCGGCGGTAATGCTCAAGACAAAGTCCAGGTCAAAGGCTGTTGCGGCTTTTGTGAGTCGATCAACCACATCGTCTTCGTCGCCGCGGAAATAGTCCACTCCTTCAGCGACTGCCAGATCCACCAATCGATCATCCTGGGGATTTGTAGAAGTACAGACGACAATCTGATCGACCCGCTTCGCGAGCTTCACGCGATCAAGCATGTGGGCAAAGATAGGGCGCCCTTCTATCTCCCGAAGTAACTTCTCAGGTAAGCGGGTAGACTTCAAACGTGCAGTTATCAGAAAGCCCGTTTTCACGACACGTCATCCTCGGTAATCAAGTGGAAGGCGGGGATAGTGCGCCTGGTCGTACGGCCGATGAGGCGTCCAGCCTGGTCCGGAGGCAAACCCAGGGATTCAGCACGCATGAACCGTAAGTCCTCGGCAGTGATAATCGTTCCTTTAGCCAGGGCGCGGCCGGCAACCAGACTCTTTTTGGAATATTTACGATATTTCACTTCTTCCGGCGAAAAGGGCTTGGGCGTCGAGCAACCCATGGCCGATTCCAGTTCGCGCACCATAGAGACAAAGCGCACAAACTCGTCGGGATTCAGAGCGGCCTCGTGGTCGATGCCTTTGAACGAGCGATCGTGCGTAATGTGTTTTTCGAGGATTTCCGCGCCCGTGCCCACCGCGAGCGCCGGCAACCAGAAGGCTGCTCCACTATCCCCACCGCTGTGATCCTGATAACCAACGGGAAGCTCAAATAGTTTTCTCAGCTTCATCATGTAGTTAAGGTTGATTGCCTCAGGTGGCGTGGGGAATCCCTGATAGCCGTACATTAGCCAGATGTTTGAAGATACGGGAAGCGTGTCCGTCCTCGCGGCTTTGATCCATTCGATTGCCGTTTGAATTTCGGTAACTGTTGATGCCCCGATGCTCAGATCAATGCGCTTGCCGGTCCTGGCCACGTGTTCGATCAGATAGGGGTTCGAAAGATCCGCCGAGTGTATCTTGTAAGCATCGGCTCTGCAGCTTTCGCAAAAATCAACGCTTCCGCGCTCATAGACGCACGCGATGATCTGCATCTGCGGATAGCGTTCGCGCGAATACTTAAAGAGGTCTGCCCATGCCTCTCGCGTTAGTTCTATTCTCGTCAGCATGGGATAGTCTGGATGGTGAGGTACGACCATGTCCGTAAGCGACCAAACTTGAAACTGAATGGCGTCAGCTTGGGCCGTTCCGGCAGCGTCGATAATGGTCCGCGCCAGGGACGGCTTGCCTTCATGTGAGCAGGCCATTTCCGCGATTATGTAAATCGGGGACGTTCGGTCGCGATCTGAAAGAGACATTTCGCTACCCATGCCGTTTATCCCGGTCCCTCGACGGAAGTAGCGGCGATGCTTTTGTTTCCAAACGTGAGGATGTGAGCCTCTAGTTGCCGGGCCAAAATTTTATGCGCCTGTTCGTTAATATGAATTCCGTCGATTGTTAAGTGCGCTCCACTCTGTTGCTGAATCAGACTATTCAGATCGATGAGTTGAATCAAGCGCCCGTCCACCTGCTCTGCCAGAAACCGATTGTAGATTCTGACGTTCTTCTGAAATCCGGGTGAGCGCTCTTCAAGCTTGTCTGGTGGCGAGACTATATTGATCAGAAGCAGCGAACGAATTTTGCTCGCGCGTGCTCTTTCCACCATCTCTTCCACCAGCTCTTTGAACCTGGCCGGTGGTACATATACAAGTCGCCTCAAGAGAACGATTCTTCGTCTATGCTTATGTACAAAGTTGAGGATGAAGTTTCGCAGGCGCTTCAGGCGAAGAGTCTCGACGAAGTTGCGCTCGCGGCGCAGGAAAATTCGAGGGGCACAATCAACGATTCCGACATGCACAATGACAATGTCTGCGGTTTTTAACTCAACCTGCTCAAACCAGTCCGCCAGTACATCCTCAATGGTGCGAGCGCGCATGCCTCTTTCAATTACCAGAGGGAAATCAGGTCCCAACTGCTTTCGTAAGGAT
>QHXH01000702.1:2985-4280 GCA_003222855.1 Acidobacteriota bacterium | reverse complement strand
GTCCGCTTGCGAATTTCCTTTTACGCCTCTGGTGAAATGGGCGGCGAGCAGCAAGCTCGTGCCGGCGCCGACGATTAAGAAAGCGATGAGCAAAAGTATTCTCTTCATGAGTCAACCTCCGGGACGATCCGGCGCAGCAAGAACACCACCATTAATGACGTCCCCATGATTCTTTCTTCCAAGCGGCGCGCAATCCTCTTTAGTTCAGCCTAGTGAGTTCGCACGAGTGGAATGTCCACCCGTGCCGGATGCTGCCTTTTCCCGTCAAGTTGAATTCCACTTCACCGGTGCTGGTAGCTTCGTAAACAATCAGGACATGATTAGTTCCCCTAAATGTCTCCTCCATATTGCCGGGGAGATCGGAAACAAAAAACTTATCGCCGGTAACTGTGAAGTCAATCAAGTATTTCTTCCCGGCTGTTGTTTTCAGTTGGAAGTTGACTGCTTTGGGTTCAGGACAGTTAGGTAATTACTCTCAGGATCAAGATATTCGATCTCTTCAAATGCCAGAAGGCCTTGTGTCTGGTAAGGCTTCGCGGGGGTTAACTTGAACGAGTCATGCGCCTTGGTCTCTTTGACGCCAGCCGACCTGAGGAGCGAAGTTTTTACCTCCTCGCTCAGTGGTGGCGGCACTGCGACCTGCTTCTCGCGCGTGCGAAGCGCGAGGGCTTTACCTCCTTCGCCCCGCACTGACACTATCTTTGGAAGATCAGTTGTCTGCTTCACCTCGACCTGTTGCTTCGGCTGCTTTTGAGGCTCACGCGGCGGCACTTTCCTTTGCCCGGCCGACTCTCGAATCAGAGGCAGATAAAACAGAGCGCAGCCAAGCATTACGACTAAACCGAGCCAGCCTACGCGGCGGGCCAGCGACGACGGGAACATTCCGTTAAGTTTGTAGCTGTGATTCATGATTCCTGTCTCCATGTTTTTCATTTCCGAAAACTCTTCGGCTGCTGCAAAAACTGGCGCTTACCTACAATCGCTTGCTTCAAGAACTTGAGTAAATCGTCCTGCCAGATCGAAACTCCCTGGGCGAAGATTAAATGGCCCGGCGCGATGTTGCTGGGATTACTGGTCGGAGTAAACGCCGGATAGATGATCGTCTGTTCCCACGCGCCGGATGATTTGATGGCTTCACCGACCGTCTTAACTGCGTTGGTCGTCGCGTCGTTTTCGGCATCCATACAAAGCGCGGGAACTTTGATCTTGCGCGCTGCCGCGGGTAGCTCGCGTTGAAGTGTCGGACTCGAATTCCAGCTCAGGGCACCACCTGCTTGATTGACCAGAGCCAAAAA
>QHXH01000702.1:849-2888 GCA_003222855.1 Acidobacteriota bacterium | reverse complement strand
GCTTCTTTCCTTTTGAGATAGTCGAGACCAGCCAACATATCGCCCGCCTCTTCGTGAAAGCGCTTCATCATCAGATCGCCGCGGTCGGAACCGACTTCTTCACCGTACGTTTGACCCTCTGACTTGCCATAACCTCTGCGCTCGGGCACCAGCACGGCGCAACCCTGCGGCACCAGAATGGCCGCGATAAATTGCATAGGTTTTTCCACGCGCTCAGAGCCGGCGCGCGATCCGTGATTGTAGATAACCAGCGGAAACGGACCATTGCCCTGCGGCTTGTAGAAGTAAGCTTCGATGTTGAGGTCGCCGCTCTTGTAATAGATCGTCTCATACGGAGTCTGCGGATTCTTCGATAGCTGCTTATTTCTTTGTTGCCGAGCGATGGACTCGATGGCGGGCCGCTGAGCACGGACCGGGCCAACTAAAACCAGGACGATCAGCGAGAATAGACTGATTTGCCACGTGCGATGGCTTTGCTCGTGCTTTCTGTAAATCAGCGTTCGAATGATCGGGTAGTCTTGTTTCATGATTCAACCTCTCTTCAAGTTGTGCCTGAAGACACTGTGTGCGGTTTACATCCGATGAACGCCCGATCTGCGCAAAGCGCGCTAATCGTGAATTGCGGCGGTAATCTTTTGCGGTCAACCATAGCTACAGTAGGTCCTCAAGTTCAGGGTGGTGGTTTTGTTTGCGCGAATCGTCACCGTTTTGCGCTGGGCCAGCCAACAGTAGCCCTGGAGCACGACTCGGTACCCTCCCGGTTTCAAATCGTTAAAAACGTACGCGCCATCATCTTTAATCCTCTGTTTGTTTTCGCCAATGCTTATCCACAAGGCCGTCTGGCTGAAGTCAGCTTGCTGGCCGCTGGGCACAGTAACGCGCCCTGACAAGACTCCGGTCAGAAGTCCGGGATTAACCTTTATCTGCTCATTGTCGTTTCTCAATACCTCTACTTGTGGCTTTTTATTTTGCTCAGGGCGCGGCGCTTTGAGCGGCAAGACTTGGAAATTCGAGATGGTCGTCTGGCCCGCATGAATCGTGACCGTTCTTCGGTGTTTATCAAACTCGGAACTCTTAATAATCACTTTGTAAGAGCCGGCCGGTAAATTGTCGAACGCGTACTTGCCATCCTGATCCGTAGTCGTTTCGCCCTGTCCGATTACTTCGATCGTCAGATTCCTAATTGGGACGCCATTTGCCGAGTTAGTGACGCGGCCCTTCAACCGTCCAGAGCTGGCCTTGGCATTCACGCCGGCCATGAGAGTCATCGCGATTACGACGGCGGTTGTGAAACTTAGTATTCTCATGGTCGAAACCTCCTCAATCACTTACCAGTTGCTATTTCCATCACTGCTTTGGGTGCTGGACAAAGAACTCCCAAATGGCATCGGTCGCGTTGAAATGATCGTTGTTCTGCGGCTTCGGCCATTCGTGCGTGCCGTTCACAAAAGCGTACAAGACGACTTCGCTTCTGTCCTTGCATCTGTCGTATTATCAATGACGAGATTGCCGTTTTGCTCCGTCTTCTGTTGTGGGGGCGCAGCACAGCCGTCCGCCTTGACCCAGAAGGCGATAGAGTCGGCCACCGAGAGAAGATTCAGATAAACGCCGCCGCCGTTGTAGTCGATGGTCTGATCCTGTTTGCCGTGAAAGACGATGACGGGGAGAGCGTTCGAAGGATGTGAAATCGTCGTTACTGAGCCGTTAGATTGTTTGGCGCCGATTGAACCCGAAGCGACGCCGATCGCCGCGAGTCGGTCAGAGAGTCCCGCGCCTAGGCTATAGCTCATAATCGCGCCAGCCGAGAACCCGCAGCAGTAAATTCGATGTGCATCTATTCGAAAGTCGTGTTCCAGTTTGTCGAGCAGCGCGCGAATGAATCCGACATCGTCCGCGCCGTTGGTTGCCGCGCCGATGCCTGAGTTCCAGATGGCTGGATTCCCGGCGGCGTTCGAATAGACGGCAATGAAAGTTTCCTTGTCCGCCTTTGCGCTCATGTTCGTAGTCAATTCGATTCCTTTGCCCGACCCGCCTCTGCC
>QHXH01000702.1:0-588 GCA_003222855.1 Acidobacteriota bacterium | reverse complement strand
GCCGTGCAGTATGAAGACGAGAGGGACAGGTTTCGAGTCGTCATAACCAGGCGGGATGTCCAAGGTATATGATCTCTGTATCCCGCCGACCGTGATGGATTGATCGGAGTCGCTCGGCGGCGCTCCGTTCTGTGCGACAGCGAAACCTGAACGCGCGGATGGACCGCTAGTGGCAATACAAGAAAAGAGAGTGAGGCTGAGCGCCAGCTTTGAACATAACTTAATTGTGTTGCGCATCAGTTTGTCCTTTCTCCGGTGCTTCTTGCATTATTTCACGATCCCGGCGTGAGTTTGCCGCCTTAACGCGACCTGGTGCCCAGCGTCTTCGACAATCTTTGCACCGATGAACTCAAAGAGTTCAGCGCCAGATATATTGAGGCGCGGTCCGAAGCCTGACCGAGGCGGCCAAACTTTTCCTGCGCATCGCTGATCGCGGCGCGCGATTTCAGATTGGGAGTTTCAGACGACCAACCGGCAAGATCGGAAACCTCTGCCTCAAGACGGCGGTAAGCTTCATTCGCGCGACGAAACGCCGGCTCGCCTGGCGGATCGGGTTGCGGATTGAAAGTCACCTTGTCGCCGGGTTTC
>QHXH01000189.1 GCA_003222855.1 Acidobacteriota bacterium | reverse complement strand
CAGCAATCCTGAACATTGATTTGACGGTAGGGAGGAGTTGATCATGACTGAAGTTCTTGCGTGGCTGGCGTTCTGTCTTCAACTCCTTCCCTTATTTCTGCACATCGTCTGGAGCGGGTTGGAACGGCGAAGTTTGTCGTGATGTTCACGAACGAAGTTCAAACACGCGTATGTCATTTAACAGAATAGCTGTGCGCCGATTCGGCCGGCGGCGACTTCTTATGTAACCAATCGCGAACCCTTCTCGTCTAAGCTTACTGAGGCAACTTACCGCCATTTTGTTCGATACTTAATGAAAACCTGGATGAAACGTCTGTTTTTGATCCTATTGCTTTGCACCGCGACAGTTTCCGCACAACAGAACACGGGCGGGTTAAAGGGCCGCATCTCAGATGAATTCGGCGGAGTGATCGTCGGAGCAACTGTCAGCGCCACCGATGCGAACGGAGTGAGCAAGAGCGCAACGACAAATGGCGAAGGAGCATTCACCCTGGCAGGTCTGGCGCCAGGCAAATACACAGTACGAGTTTCGGCTCCGGGCTTTGGTACGTTCGAGAACACAGATATCACGGTCGCGGCGCGTGCATCCCAGCAACTGGATGTGGTTTTGCAAGTCACGATCGATCAGCAGAAGGTTACGGTTTCTGCCAACGCCGCGGGTGTCAACACCGATCCGGAAAATAATGTTGGCGCGCTCGTACTCAGAGGCACTGACCTGGAATCATTGCCCGAAGATCCGGACGATCTCGCGGCCGCATTGCAAGCACTTGCCGGCCCGGCGGCTGGACCTAATGGCGGTCAGATCTATATCGATGGTTTTAGTGGTGGCCGGCTTCCGCCCCTGTCTTCGATCCGTGAGATTAGGATTAACGCCAACCCCTGGTCGGCAGAATACGATCGGCCGGGATTCGGGAGAATTGAGATATTGACAAAGCCGGGGACTGATCGCTTTCGCGGGCAAGTCTCATTTAATTTCAACGACCAGGCGCTTAATTCTCGAAACCCGTTCGCGCCGACGCGCCCGCCTTACATGTCGCGTCAATATGGTGGGAATCTGAGCGGTCCGATCACGAAGAAGAAGGCCTCATTCTTTCTTGATTTCGAAAAACGCGACGTCAACGATGACGCCGTTATCAATGCGACGGTGCTCGATCCGAACTTTAATATCGTGCCATTTGCGGCTACTGTTGCCACGCCAACTCGGCGCACGACGTTTAGTCCCCGCATCGACTACCAACTCAATTCAAAGAACACGTTGGTGGGTCGTTATGAGTATGAACACTCAACTGCGATCAGCGGCGTCGGTGGTTATTCTCTCGCATCGCGGAAATACAGCAACTTCAGCACCCAACAGACGGCGCGATTAACTGAGACCGACGTCATTAACAAGAGGACCGTCAACGAAACTCGTTTCCAATTCAATCATCAAACCAGCGGTGATACTGCCGATAACTCTGTTCCCACGGTTAACGTGCAGGAAGCGTTTACGGGTGGCGGTTCACAAATCGGTCGCGCGTCGAACAAGCAAAATCGCTTTGAAATAACGAACATTACTTCGCTGGCGCTGGGCAATCATTCTATTAAGTTCGGCGCGCGTGCACGCACTGCAAGTATCACCAGCATCTCGCCAAATAACTTTGGCGGCACATGGACTTTCTCAGGAACTCGCAATCCGGCGAGCCCACAGGAACTAACTAGTATTCAGACTTACCAGATTACGCAGCAAGGTCTGCAGCAAGGTTTGACCGGCGCGCAGATTCGCGCCCTTGGCGGCGGGGCCACACAATTTTCGATCAACACCGGTAGTCCGAAATCCCGGGTCAGCCAGTTTGATTTCGGCGGATTTGCACAGGACGACTGGAGGTTCCGGCCAAATCTAACAATTAGCGCTGGTCTACGCTACGAGAACCAGAACAACATCAACAGCAACTTAAATTTTGCTCCACGTATCGGCATCGCGTGGGCTCCCGGCGCCACGCCGCAGCACACCACGATCCGTGCGGGCTTTGGTATCTTTTACGATCGAGTCGGCGAGAACCTTACGCTCAACAGCATTCGTTTCAACGGTACAAATCAGCAACAGTACACGGTTACTAATCTCGCTGTGTTGAATACCTATCCGGTGGTGCCATCACTCGATGTGTTGCAGGCATTCAAGACGCCGGTTTCAATTTACTCCCTGGCAAGCGACATTCGCGCGCCCTACTCGATGCAATCCGCGATTAGCATCGAGCACTCGTTGCCGCACAACTTGAGATCGAGCGTTACCTTCAGCCACACGCGCACCCTGCACATGCTGCGTGCGCGCGCAATCAATACTCCCCTGCCCGGCACCTTCAATCCGCTGGTTCCCGGGAGTGGCACCCGCCCGCTCGGTGTCAACAGTTATTTTGAATACGATTCGACTGGCGTCTACAACCAGAATCTTTTGATTGCCACGCTCGGCGGCAACATCGGTCGCAAGGTTAGTTTCAATGCCAACTATGCTTTGGGTAAGGCAATGAGCGACACAGACGGTTCGGGAACATTTGCGGCGAATCCGTATGACTTCAGTGATGAGTATGGCCGTACATCGAACGATGTTCGACATCGCTTTACGTTGCAAGGCAGTTATCGTGGCCCATGGGGATTGAGTTTTGCTCCGCTCCTGACTTTTACATCAGGCACGCCATTCAACATCACGATCGGCCGCGACATAAATGGTGATCTACTTTTCACTGATCGGCCCGCGCTGGCAACCGATCTAACAAAGCCTGGTGTGATCGTCACAAAGTTCGGCGCCTTTGATACTAATCCGGCAGTGGGTGCTTTGATAATTCCGCGCAACTTTGGCCAGGGTCCCGGCGCCATCATTTCGAATTTGCGCGTCAGTAAGACATTCGGTTTTGGTGCCGAGCGGCGCGCGACCTCACAGAATCGCGGTCAACAAAACGGTCAGGGCGGTCGCGATGGTCAGCGCGGCGGTGGCGCCGGCGGAGGACGCGGGGGCTTCGGCGGCGGCGGTTTTGGTGGACCACGTGGCGGCGGCGGAGGCCCCGGCGGTGGCGGCGGTGTTGGACGCGGAGGCGGTGGAGGTTTTGGCGGCGGCGAGAACGCAAAACGCTACAACTTGACCGTCGGCGTCAATTTCCAAAACATCCTGAACCACGTGAATTTCAATCGGCCAGTCGGAAATCTCAGCTCGTCAAATTTCGGAATTTCTAACAGTAGTGCTGGGGGATTTGGTGGCTTCGGCGGACGCGGAGGCGGCGGTTCAGCCCCATTTAATCGGCTGATTGAAGCTCAAATTCGTTTTAGTTTTTAAGACTCAAACACACCTATTGACCTAAAACCGCAATTTTTGCGAGAATCGGACAGACTCGGATGCGCCACATCCGGGCCTTGACGAACTTATCATCGCCCTCGCCACTGCGACCTTCAACGTCGTAGAATTTACCCCTGAATAGTTCTGGCGCTCGGGAAACACAAGGCTGAACCGTCTCAGCTACACCTCAGGGCACTCGTCCTCCAGACTCTCGAGAGACAGGAGGTGGAGAATCAACATGGAGCAATCCTCTTCAGGATCCACAAAAGAAAACAAACAAATCAACGACGCGGCTTCCGGGCGCAATGGCGATGCCGGCCGCATTGATTCAAACGATCCAGCAAATCAGCGGATGGTTGCAGATCGACTGCTCGCAGCTCTGGCGAGTGGCAATCTCGAACATCTGGCCCAGGCGCGCCAGGCTTTTATCAAGCAATCGCCGGTCGAAAAGAAAAAAGATAGTGCGCGGGCGGCGTCGCAGACGACGGCGCCGGTTCGCATGAATGTGCCTCACCAGTCTTCGGCTGAAGAAGCGGCGGATCTTGCAGCAGCGCTCGAGCGCCGTACAGCCACGCGAACCGTTGAGAAGGCGTTTGTCCCAGTCGACGAGTTACTAAAGCAAGAGGAAGAGCTAAAGAAAGCTGAACAGGAGCTGGAGCGTCGCCGCGCCGAAGTTCAAGCAGCCAAGAAGAAAGCGGAAGACGACGCTAAGCGTCGCGCGTTCCAGGAAGCGCGTCGTCAAGTCGAAGCCGAGACGCGGAAGAAAGCTGACGAAGAAGAGCAGAGACTGGCCGCGCTTCAAGCCTTGCGCGACGAGGCTGAAGCCGCAACCCGAGAGCGGGCCCGGAAACAGCGCGAACTTATCGCCGGGATAGATGCGTTAAGAAGCGCTGAACAGGAAGAGCTAAGACAGATCTCGGATGGCGAAGAACGGATTGCTCAACATGAAGAAGAATGCCGGCGCCTGCACACTGAGGCGCAGCAACGAGCTGAGCGGGTTCAGTGGTTAACCGAAGAAATCGAAAGCGTGCGCCGGGCGGAACAGGAGCAACTCAAGCTCGTCGAAGCGACCGAAGCTCGGCTTCTCGCGCAACTTGAGGCCAGACATTTCGCCGAATCTGAAGCGCAACGGCACGCGCAACAAACACAGAAACTGAACGCCGAGATCGCTCAGCTAAAGCAAGACGAACAGATCCAGCTTGAACGCGTCGCTGAAGCCGAGGCGCGGGTTGAGGCGTTACGAAAATCGGAACAAGCCGCGCAAACAAGTCTTCAGGAGCACGGTGAGCAAGCAGCAGCTCTGGAAGTGAGCATTGCGGCGCTTAAAACCGAAGGCCAGGCTGAGGCCGAAAGAATCAAACTAGCGCAAGCGCGACTGGCAGAGCTGAACGCAGCGCGCGAGCGGGTTGAACCTGAGCGCGCGCGAGTGTCTGCTGAAGAGCAACGGCTCACAGCCGAACTAGAAGCTCTGCGCGCAGATGAGATCAAACAGCAGGAACGCCTGGCCGCGTTAACCGGGCAGGTTGCCAAAGCAAAAGAAACGCACGACGGTGTCGTTGCCGGCGTCGCTGAACTGACGAGCAAAGAGCAGCAACTCAATGCCGCGATTGCAGAGCTGTGCGCGAACGAACAGCAGGTGCGGGCGCGCATAACTGAAGCCGAACAACGATTACGTGCGGCTGAGCACGCTCATCTAACAGCTAAGATCGAAGCTGAATTACGAGCTGAACACGAAGAGCAGCGCATGGAGGAACTCGCCGCTTTACGAAGCGATCTGGATGTCGCAGCCGAGCGTCGCGCCGAAAAAGTTCAAACCCTCGAAAGTCGGCTGCGTCAACAGCAGGAAGTAAATGAAAAGGCTGAGGCCGAGCTACAAGAACGCATTCAAGCTGAGGCGCGACTCATCGATCAATTTGCCGCGGCGCGCGCCCGGATTGAAGAACTTCGTATCGCAGAACAGCAATTACTGAAACAGATCGAAGACGCGCCGGCGACTCTTCGGGCTCGCGAAGACGCGCATCGGCGCGCTGAAGCAGACGCGCAGCAAGTGGCTCGCGGGCAGGAACAGCGGATTGCTGAACTGCAAGCCATCGGCAAACAAATCGAAGCTGAGTGTGCGAAGCGGAACGCAGAAGAGCACCAGCTAAGCTCGCAGATCGAAGCCGCGCGACGAGCCGAAACCCAACAACTGGCGCGACTTGAGGAGGTGCGCAGGCAATTGGCAGTCGCCGAACAATTGCGTAACGCGCAGCAAGCCAGGGTCGACGAAGTAATCGCCAAAGAACAATCGCTAAGAGCCGAGACGGAAACGCTTCGCCAAACTGAGAAGGATTTGCTGAAGCGGATTGTCGAAGTCGAAACATTGTTCGTCGAACAGCGGAAGACCCAGCAACTCACACTGGCCCAGGCAAAGCAGCAAGAGGAGAAAGAGCGGAAGTTCCTCGAAGAACTCGAGACGTTGAATCGGGCTGAGCAGGAAATTCTCGCCCGCATAGAGAGGGTCAAACAGCGCATCCCGCAGCTTGAAGAGTCAAAACGACTGGCGGAAGAAGAAGCCGAAACGCGGGCCGAACAGGAGCAACAGCTTATGCTCACGATCGGCGTCCTGCACGAGCAGGAAGAAGAGCAGATTAGGCGGATTGAAGAAATTCAAGCGCACCTGGCCGCTCAGGTTAAGGCCTGCTATCTCGCGGAGGCGGAATCGCAGCAGCATGCGGAGAAGGCTGAGTTGGTCAATCTCGAATACGAGACCGTTGTTAAGAGCAAAGAAGATCGCGCGAAAGTGGTGGAAGATGCCG
Source organism: Acidobacteriota bacterium (assembly GCA_003222855.1). Taxonomy (GTDB): domain Bacteria; phylum Acidobacteriota; class Blastocatellia; order Pyrinomonadales; family Pyrinomonadaceae; genus UBA11740. The sequence goes on along the minus strand of QHXH01000189.1, from coordinate 8,871 downwards.
AGACACGTCTGCGCTCGTTAGATGAAACTCGTAAGGGAATTCAGGTAAGCACGCTGCGTCGAAGCGAAAAGGAACAACAACTCGCATCAGAGATTCAGGCGCTCAGACGCGCAGAACAAGAACAGATCAAGCGGGTGCAAGCCGCCGAGTCTCGCCTCCGTGAACACGAACAGGCGCGCCAATCTGCGAAGACGCGCGTCAAGGAATTGGGCGAGCATGAACAACAAGTGACTGCCGAGATCGAGGAATTGCGCCGCCTGGAAGCCGACTACCTGAATCGAATCAAGGAGGCTGAAGCCCGGCTGCCCACTCACGAGGAAGCCGTGCGACAGGCAGAAGCGCAAGCCCAGCGGAAGGCCGACGAAGAAATTCAGCGGCTCAAACAACTCGAAGCGATTTGTGAAAAAGCGCAAGCAGAAACGGCAGATCGCGTTGAGCGCCAAAGCCAATTGAATGCCGAACTCGAGTCACTGCGGAACGAGCAGGCCGAGGACGATGTATTCGAGCTGGTAGATTCACAATCGATAATCCTCTCGGAGGACCTTGCGGCTGAGGACCCTCTACAAGCAAATGAAGATGTGTGGCTGCCGATCGAGCTGCAACACAACAAACCTATTAGTCACCAGCTCGACGCAGACATCATCAACCCCGGAACCACGGCGGATCTCGTTGCTTTGGAACCGAATCCTGAAGCAAACATCGCCGGCGTCACTCGCGAATCTGAGGCGATTTCTGCTGAGATCGGCGAGCGACTGCAAAGCGCCGATTCGTCTGAACGCGCAGCTGCGCTGGTTGATCTGGCTGATGCAGGTGACGACGAATCGTTTGTGTTGATTACTAAATCGTTCGACGATCCGAGCGTTGAGGTTCGTAATGCCGCGGCGCGAGCGCTGCGCAGCCTGCAACCGGATATGGCCGCTTCGTTCAGGCGTAGCACGTGCGCCAATCAGGCGCTCAATTCAAAAGCAGCCTTCAACCAGCTCGTCAACTCGGCATCGACTTCCGCCGGTGAAGTCAGCCTGACTTCGTGATGGAACCGGTTGGCCGACGTTTGTTCGAATTTGTGTATCCGGGGGCTCGAAAGTTTTCGATCGCTTTTGATCGTAAGAATGATCGCACCCTTCCGCGTGGCGACACCCGCGAAAGCTGTCCTGTTGTTCAGATGGATTGAAGTCTTCTTTGGATCTTCAACTACTGATCCGAACTTGCGGCTGTTCTTCAACAGGCGCTCATAGATCTCGCACACCGCGCCATCTTTCCCGGCGAAGTGCGCCTGGACCGTAAATCCGTTTGTTTTCATCATGGCCTCCCTCTGCGGCGCTATCGTAAATCAATCTAGTGCGAACCGGCTTTCAGCAGCCACAATAGTACCGCCGACGCGGTTCCGTCCATCGTCGGTTCGTTTGTTGAGTAATCCTTAACATCGTCGTGGTATACAGCCGTTTCATCCTGAAAGGGTGCCATGGCGTCAGGTTCGCTGATGGTAACCCCTTTCAGGGACAGAAATATTCGCCGATAAACCGGGCCATCGATTAGCGCTCCGCGCACCGCCCGCTTCAAAATGGCATTGGTCATTAAGTGGACATCCCTCGGAAAAATTCCGTCCACGGGAATACCGGTGAACATTGAAACACCCCACGGATTTCGGCCAAGGAGCCAATCGCTCTGCCTGGCTGCGAATTCGCGATAGCGAGTGTCGCCAGTCATTCTCTGGTACAGCAAAGCCTGCGTCGTTAGCGCGACAACTAAGTTGTTCGAGCACCAAATGAATGGAACTCCGATCTGGTAGGGATTGTTTTGGGCGGCTTGAATCGATCGCTCGATGCCGGTCCGATAGTAGGCGGCGAGTTCGCGCCGGGTGTTTGCATCGACAAGATCGTAAAGCCGAAAGTGGCCCACGTTCATGAACGGATAATATTGATAGTGTTTCGTCTGTTGCCGGCCCATCCATGATTCGTCAGCCGCTGAGCGCGCATAGCGAATCGCATCGTGCAAGTATTTTTTCTCGCGGGTTGCGCGAAATAATTCCGCGGCTCCCCATTCCATATCGTCCGCCCACGTGGTCTCTTCGTAACGATAAGGCGCCCCGTAGGAATTGCCCTGTTGCACCCCTTCCTTTGCTCTACCCAGGTCATAGACTTCCCTGCCCGCCTGCAGCAACCTGGCGGCGTACTCATGAAAACGCGGATCGCGGTTCCAGATCTGATAGCCGAGGGCCATTGCCGCCGCATAACGTCCGGCAAGATTTGCCACCCCGGTCGATTCGCTTTTGAAGTCGCGCAAGCCCTGCGGCTTTCCATCAGCGAAATACACCACGCGATAACTGCCGGCGCCCCAACCATAATCAACGATCTCGTTTTGCGGCAGACGCCAGCCTTTGTGATCACGATCATCTGCGACCTGGTGATAGAGCTCGCCGGGCGCCGGATGAAGCTTGAGCATCCAGTCCAAACCCCAGCGCGCTTCGTCCAGCACGTCTGCGACACCGTTTCCCCCGGGCTGTCCCAACCCATTGAAGTGGTCACGAAAAATCTGTTGCGGCCTGGATTGAAGACGATAAGCAAGGAGCATCTGGGCCGTAGCATTGCTCGATGTCAACAAGTACTTCAGAAGATCACCGGCATCGTGCCAACCACCGCGAGCGTCGAGGTAAGTTCCTGACGGCAGGGGACCGTAAGCAGTACGGCCATCGAATGAATGACAAACGGCGTCCACCCAGGGGTTATAGCCGCAGCGCTGTTCGCGCATGAACTCCAGCAAGATGTCCGGCAGATCGGAATAAACCGACGGTTTGATCTCGAACAGATTCGATTGTGCGTCACCTGTCTGCACAAAATACTTTCCTGACTTCAGCAAAGAAGTAAAATTAAGTTCAGCGTGGTATTCAAACTGTCCCCAACGTCCTTTGACTGGCTGGGGTGAACCGGCAAATACAATCTGCTTCGTAGCCGAATCGACCACCACAAATTTCTCAGGCAACGGTTCGCGCGCAAATGCCAAAGCAATTTTCGGATCTTCCGGTCGATATCCAAGCTGATTGATGCGCACAAAGAGTTGCGGAGCCGATTCGTTGTGCGCGTGTGTGACGTGAAGACGGGTGGGCAACGTGAGAAAGAGAGAGAACCAGAGTAGCAAACTGAGCAGCTGCGTTGACTTCATCACAAACGCTACTCGCGATACGAAGGATCAATCCGATCAAGCTTCCGTAGTAGTCCGGGCCAGGTGAGAGAAGCTCCCTGCCCAACGGTAACGGCGCTCAGCTGCGAAGCGACGCGATCGACTATTGGTTCAGGGATCATCGACAACTCGCCGCCGCCTGACTGCGCCAGGATTTGAATCTCGCACGCACGCTCCAGCAGAAACATGCCGAGGAATGCTTCCGCAACCGTTCTCCCAATCGTCAGCAATCCGTGGTTGCGCAGGATCATGAACTTCCTGTCGCCAAGATCGGAAACCAAACGCGGCTTCTCTTCAACATCCAGAGCCAAACCTTCATAGTCATGATATGCCAGCGATGAAAGTGCGAACATTGCCTGTTGCGAAAGCGGCAGCAATCCGTTCTTCTGCGCCGACACGGCAATGCCGTGACGCGTGTGCAAATGCATCACGCACAACGCATCCGCTCGGGCCTCGTGCACTGCACTATGAATCGTGAAGCCGGCCGGATTTATGAAGTGCGGCGAGTCTGTCACTTTGTTGCCTGTAAGATCAATTTTTACGAGGCTCGAGGCGGTGACTTCTTCGAACATCATGCCGTAAGGATTGAGCAGGAAGTGATGATCGGCGCCAGGCAAGCGCGCCGAAATATGCGTGAAGATCAAATCATCCCAACCATGAAGCGCGACCAATCGATAAGCGGCGGCGAGGTCGATTCGGGCCTGCCATTCGGCATCGGACAGTTGATCGGGGACGTTCGCGACTTTGGGGGAAGGGGTCATGGCTCAATGTTAGAAAGGTGTCAGAACCGCGAGCGGTAGCGACCGGATCATAGACCCAAGTAAAAAACTAAACCCGTCACTGGGTTATAAACCAAATCACCGAGTGGGAAGAGGTGGTGCCCCTGACTTGATTCTGTGATCCGGTCGCTACCGCTCGCGGTTCTGACACTCCTTATTTGAATTCAAACGACTTAAGATATTCGATGTAAGACTGGTCCCAACGCGCGATTGTCTTCGCCGGGCCCGCAAGTTTCACGAAGTAATTCCCTTTCGGCGTTTCAATCACCGCGGCCCGCAATCGGTAGTTGTCGTCGTTGTGAAAGGTCTTGCTGCCGGGCGCCATCTCAGCCGTGTAGGTTCCGCTCACATCGACCGTCGTCACTTTCAAACCGCCGACCGTCATCGTTTCGGTTTTGGCTTTATCTTTCGACGAGCTGCCATCAGGTTGCTGCATCTGTGAGATCCAACGATCGATATTCGCTTGCGCAGTCCCGCCCTGGGTCGCGCCAAAGTAATAAAGAACAAGCGATGCGTCTTCTTTGTCACCTTCGGATTTCGGAAGCTTGTATTGCGCCACGCGCATCGAGGAAGAGGTCTTCTCGGTGGTCCAGTCATCAGGAGCTTTGAAGTGCAGATCTCCCGAGGCGCTCTGGGTGGCGTTTGATTGTTGACTAGAAATTGCCGTTGCGCCTTTGTTGGCGCAAGCCAGACATGAAAGCCACGCTGCGAGCAGTACCGCGGCGCAAATTCTTCTTTGTTTCATTAAAGTTATGACCTCGCGCGAGAGACTCTAACACCGTCAAAGCGTGTCGCGCAAAGTCACTACTCGCCGCTCGAGGCCGCTGCGGTATGCTCTTTCATTCGCTCTTGCATTTCATCCATCGACACGTCTTCCTTATGCGTGGAAATATGCCAGACGTGGCCAAAGGGATCAGTCACGGTTCCCATGCGGTCGCCATAAAACTTATCCTGCAGCGCTTCTTTGATAGTCGCTCCCGCGGCCACAGCTTGATTGAAAACGGTGTCGACGTCTTCGACGTAGATCATTAGGCTGACGGGCGATCCGCCAATCGTCTGCGGCCCCTTGTAACCCATGTCGGGGTATTCGTCAGCCATCATGATCGGCGAGTCCCCAATCTTTATTTCGGCGTGACCGATCTTTCCGTCGGGCGATGGAAAACGAAACAGCTCGACCGCGCCGAAAGCCTTCCTGTAGAAGTCGATTGCCTCCGCCGCTCCGCGGACAATCAGATAGGGTGTGACTGAGTGATAACCTTCGGGAATTGTTTTTACTGGCATGATGAATTCTCCTTATTAATCTCGAACATTGGTTCTAGTCGCCTGGCGATTCCTTTGCGGCTTAGCGTCTTTGCGTGAACACTTCGCTTGCTCGCCGTCGCGCTGAATGGACCGCAGCATCTCACGCCAAGGCGCAAAGCCGCAAAGAATACCCGCTATGACACAGCTATCTCACGGTAAACAACGTCGTCTCATCTACAAAGCACCAGACCATTGCCCCACGAATCTTCACAGTAGAAAGAAACTTCGCCCCAGGGCCGCTTCAGGATCTCGCCGGCGTTCTGATCGTGATGACGATCGTTCGCGAGACAATTGAGGGCCTTCGCTCTTTCAACCGGGATCGTCAAGCTGCTTTGAATAAAACGCCGCCGCCTGATTTAGATCCGCCACTTGTAAAGCCACCCGGAAAAGTTTCGCTGTCGCCATCTACGTTCTCCTTGGTTCTGATTCGTCTTTCTTTTGTACTTGAGAAGAGAGATACCAAGTGTTGCCAAACGGATCTTTGATTGTTCCGGTGCGGCCGCCGTACGGCGCGTTAGCCGGTTCGCCCACGGAGATTGCGCCCTCAGCTTTCATGGCCCGCGCATAGGCCGCGTCACAGTCATCGACGTAAACCATGAAGTGCATCGGCCGCGGTTGCCATGAGCCGTGAGCTTCGCCCATCTCCACAACCGATGTTCCGATTCTGATTTTCGCGTGCTGAACAACTCCGTCAGGCGATTGATAGACGGCCATCTCTTCGGCGTTGAAAGCGCTTTTCAAAAACTCGATCATCTTTGGCGCGCCGATGGGATGAAAGTAAGCCATCAGGTTAGGCACACCTTCGGGAACATAGTTTGGGCCGGTAGCCGTGGCCAGGTACCAATGGTTGCCGGTTACGTCTTCAATCCCAGCGCCGCGCTCGCCGTATTCCATGTCCGCTGGCGGCATCAGCGAAGTCGCACCCGCCTGCATCGCCTGCTGATACACGTCATCAACGTTTTCGACGTAGAGATGAAACACCGCCGGCACCGGCGTTCCCTGCCACTTCGAACCTTTGCCGCCGCCACCAATCATCAGCGCCGAGTCGCCGATTCGGTATTCAGAGTGAAACCCGCCTTGCGATCCAAGTCCATACACTCTGCCTTCGGCGCCAAAAACTCGCTTGATGAAGTCGATCTCCTTATGAACGTCTGAGACGACGACATAGGGTGTGATTGCGCGGACGCCTTCGCGCGCTTTGCCGGTTGACTGGTGGTCACTTCTGATTGATTCTGCAGTTACGCTCATGCTTATCTCCTGTTCAAGTTCATTCTGCAATCGACTCTTAAACTCCGCGCCGGGCAGATCGCGGAGTTCTGCGGCCACGCTCAGCAGTTTCGCAATCTGCTGATCGGCCGGAGCAGGCGAACCCTGCGAATTGCTTAGCATCGCTTCAATCGCCTGATCGAGTTGCTCTGTTAATTCAACTTCGCTCATTTCTTAGCTCTTGTGTTTCTCCTGTGGTGAAATCGCCTTTCGCAGATTCCGGAGCGCCCGGAACTGCAACTGTTTCACCGCGCCCTCGCTCCGCCCGAGTTCCGCAGCGATTTGCTTGATCGATTTCTCTTCGGCAAAACGTAAGGCGACTACCCGGCGCTGATCATCGGCCAGAGTCTCGACAAGTCTGAACAAGACAGCGAGGCGTTCGGCCTCCTCCAAATCCGACTGTTGAGTTTTAGACGAGCTTGATCCGCTTCGGGGCGGTAGCCCGACCGTTAGGGAGGGCGTATCAACGCCCTTGCTTACGCGCGGGCTACTCGCCGGATCTGCCTCCAGCGCTTTACGCCTGGCGCGATCAGCGATCAAGTTTGACGCAATCCGAAACAACCACGATGCGAACGGCGCGCCTGTCCATTTGAACTTCGGAAGATTCGCGAGGGCCTTATGGAAAACGTCACTCGTCAAGTCCTCCGCCGTCGATCGATTGCGCACCCGCCGCGCGACGTACGCGTAAACGATTTCGAAATACTCTTCATAAATGTCAGCAAACCGCGCGCGATCGCGCTGGGCCGCTTCAATCAAAAGCCGCTCATCCGTCTTTGTCGGACGAACTTTCTGTACAGACTCGCTGCGCGCCATTGGTTCTCTAATTTATATAAACTGCCGATAGGGCAAAAAGTCACGCCGGTGCCGAAAAATCTTAACGACTGCCCGCTCACATTTCGCGGTGAGCCAGGCATCTCGTTCATAGAAACCGGTCTCCTAATACGAATTTCGACGGGTTTGATTTTTGGCTCGGGAAGCTGAATCAATTCAATGGCGATTACCACCGGGCCGAAATGGTGAAAGCGTTCATTAGTTCTGCGGAATATCGCAACCGGTTCGGCCAGTGATAAGACTTGTCCACAGATTAGGCAGATTACACAGATTAAGATTTAGCGACCGAGTAGGCGATTACATTAACGATATTCTCTGTTTCTTTTCTGCGAAATCTGTGTAGTCTGCGGATCAAAGTTTCTTACGGCTTTGTCGTCGGAGCCGCCGTGCGCGGGTACTTGCTGTTAAAGTCGCTAATAAATGCCTGCGTCAAATCGGTCGCCGGCAGCGCCGTGAGAATTGCCGGCAGCAGCTTGCTTAAGTCGAGTGTCATAGTGATCCCACGCTGCGTCGCGAACTGATCCATCGCCTGACCTATCTGCGTCGAGATTGGCGCTACTACCTGCTCGTACCGTTTGCCAATGTCCTCGTCGAGTTTGGCCTTCTTGGTATTAAACTCGGTCTGCAAGCTTTCGCCTTGCTGCTGTTTGGCCTGCACTGTTTTCTGATCGACCGGGGTAACCTTCATTAGCGCATTAATCTCATTAACCAGCGCGTTAAGACGATTTTGCAGGTTTTGAATTTCGTCCGTGCGGGTTTTGAATTCATTCTGTACGGCTCTGGCGGCATCCACATAACGATAGATTCCGTTCTTCTCGTCGCCAAACATACTCGTATCAATTAGGGCAATCCTGCTTTGAGGCACGGGCGTATTCGCGCCGGCCGGCGTCGCAGCGGGTTTCGGCCCAGGGGTCGGTGTTGGTGTGGGCCGTTGAGTTTGAGCGATGGCGGAAACTGCGATCGCTCCAGTTAGTACAACCATTGCGAAGATGGAAAAAATAGCTTTCATAAGTTCTCCTGAATACCTTTCTTGCTAATGTCTCATAGATGCAGCAGAAAAAGGGGAAGATGGGAACGATCTGATAGTGAATCAACGCTTCTTTCGCTTCACCGAAGCATTGATCAGCTTCTTAAGCGTCGGGAGATCAATGTCGGACAAACGCTTGATATACAGGCAGCCTTTCCCCGTGCTGTGCTTCCCCAGGCGCTATGTTGATCTCGCCTGCCCACCCAGCCCGCTGGGCTGGGCTATCACATTTAGCGCCTTCGGCGCGGTTTACCATTACGCGGTTAGGATGATCAGATGCGTCGAAATATGTTGGTTATCACATCTCCTAAAGCCAGTCGCAGATTACTTTTTCTTTCGCTTCACCGACAGATTGATTAGTTTCTTGAGCGTCGGCATATCGACGTCAGACAAGCGTTTGATGTACAAGCAGCCCTTGCCCAAGCTATGCTTCCCGAGTTTCGACAACAAATCCGCATTACTCTCATCGCCGGCGCCAATGTACAGAGT
>QHXH01000188.1 GCA_003222855.1 Acidobacteriota bacterium | reverse complement strand
TGGCCGTTGCGGAGGGCGCCTAAGCGACCTCTGCGGCGAAAAGCAATCCTCAAGCGAGGTGAATCATGAAATGCCCATTCTGTGGTTTTCTTGAAGACAAAGTCGTAGATTCGCGCGAGTCGCGGGAAGGTGAAGCTATTCGCCGGCGCCGGGAATGCTTGAAATGCGAGCGCCGCTTTACTTCGTATGAGCGAATCGACGAAATCCCGTACATGGTGATCAAGAAAGATGGCCGCCGCGAAACCTTCGATCGTAACAAAGTCATGGCCGGGCTGTTACGAGCTTGTGAAAAACGGCCGGTCAAAGCTCGACAGCATCGTCAACGCGGTTGAGAAGTATGTGCAGGAATCGCCCGAGCGCGAGCGACCCACGAGCAAGATTGGCGAACAAATTATGCGGCGGCTCAAGGAACTTGATAAAGTTGCGTACGTGCGGTTCGCATCGGTCTATCTGGAATTTGAAGACGTTTCAGAGTTCATGAATGAGCTGAAGACACTTGTCCGCGCGCGTGCAACCGGTTCGCTGAAGCGCGCATGATGGCAGGACTCCGAGTGGTTCTGAATGCTCACGCTCTTTGGCTTATTTGCGGTTTCGGCAATGTTGATTTGCTATGCTCTCGAAGACCGCAGCCACTGGTTCATCGTTGCATTCGCACTCGCGTGTTTACTGGCGTCGCTTTATGGCTTTTTTCAGGGGGCGTGGCCGTTCGGAGTCATTGAGTTGATTTGGTCATTGGTGGCTGTGCGCCGGTGGATGCGCGTAAAACGACTGAAGGCCTAGAGATGGTAAAGAGCGTGGGCGCAGCAGGTCTCGAACGAATCGAGTTAAAGCGACTGACTGAGCGCATTGGTAAGTTGTATTCCGTTCTGCATGAAGCCGCGGAGGCGGAAGTAACGCCGCTCGCCGCTTTTAAACCGCCGGCCGATGTTTGCGAAACGGCAGACGCGGTATGCATTCGCATCGAACTCGCCGGCGTGACGGCGAATCAAATCAAGATTGCCTTGAACAGCGATAAGATTCGTATTTATGGAGAGAAAAAAAAGCGCAACCCGCGGCAAAAAATTATGTCGCATCTTTGTTCCGAGCGAAACTATGGGCGTTTCAGCCGCGTCGTGCCGTTGCGCTGGACAATCAGTGTGAAAGATACCAGGGCCGAGCTGAAAGATGGCGTATTGCTGATTCAATTGCCGAAGATTAAGGATCGGCGCGGCTCGGAATACAGAGTCCCGATTAAAGAAATAGAGTCCCCGAAATAGTATTTGGAAAAAATGGCAGAAAACATCAACGACGACATTTCCGTGGCGCTTGAGCCGCCCGAGTCTGAGCTACAGCTACAAATTCCAACCGAATTGCCGCTGCTGCCGCTGCGCGACATCGTGATCTATCCGTTCATGATCGTGCCGCTGTTCGTCTCGCGCGAAAAATCCATTCGTGCGGTCGATGAGGCGCTTGGCGAGCACCGCATGATTCTTCTCACCTGTCAGAAAGATTTGGATAAGGAAGAACCGCAGCAGGACGATCTATATAAGGTGGGCACCGTTGCGGTGATCATGAGGATGTTGAAGCTCCCCGATGGACGTATTCGCATTTTGGTGCAAGGCGTTTCGCGCGCACAGGTTGAATCCGTGAACTCCGAGGGCGAATGCCTGCACGCGCATTTGCAGGTTATGACCGAAGAAGGAGCGCCAGAGCGTTCGCTCGAAGTTGAAGCCCTGATGCGCAACGTGCGCGCTTCGATGGAAAAGGCCGCGAATCTTGGCAAGAACATTTCGCCTGAAGTGATGGCCATCATCGCGAATCTCGACGACGCCGGGCGGCTCGCTGATCTTTCTGCTTCGAATCTCGAATTGAAAGTTGAAGATGCCCAGTCAGTACTGGAAATTGCCGATACGACGGCGCGTCTGCGTCGCGTTAACGACATTCTGAACAAGGAAATTGAAGTCCTGACGGTCCAACAGGAAATCAATACCCAGGCGCGCGCCGACATCGATCGATCGCAACGCGAGTTCTATCTGCGGCAGCAGATGAAGGCTATTCAAACCGAACTCGGTGAAGGAAACGAACTCGCCGAAGAAGTGCAGCAGTTTCGTGAAAAGATCGAAACGGCAAAAATGCCCAAGCCCGCCGAAGACGAAGCCCTGCGCCAACTGAAAAAGCTCGAGCGCATGCACCCGGATGCAGCTGAAACGGCGACACTGCGCAATTGGATGGAGATCATGACCGATCTGCCATGGTCAAAATCTTCGAAAGACAATCTCGATCTTCACAAGGCAGAAAAAATTCTTAATGAAGATCACTACGGTCTCGAAAAAGTAAAAGAGCGCATCGTCGAAGCGCTGGCCGTGCGCAAACTGAAAGAGAAGCCAAAGGGGCCGATTCTATGTTTGGTTGGACCACCGGGCGTCGGCAAGACGAGTCTGGGGAGATCCGTTGCGCGCGTATTAGGCCGCAAATTCATGCGCCTGAGCCTTGGCGGGGTGCACGACGAAGCAGAAATTCGTGGCCATCGGCGGACCTACGTTGGGGCGATGCCCGGCAGAATCATTCAAGCGATTCAGCAAGCCGGCACGAATAATCCCCTGATCATGCTCGACGAAATCGACAAGGTTGGGGCTGATTTCCGCGGTGATCCGTCATCGGCTTTGCTGGAAGTCCTCGACCCTGAGCAGAACTACAGTTTTCGCGATAACTATTTGGGCGTCTCGTTCGATCTGTCGAACGTCATTTTCATGACGACCGCCAACATTCTCGACACGGTCCAATCGGCGTTGCGAGATCGCATGGAAGTGATCAGGCTGGCCGGATATACGGAAGAAGAAAAACTCGAGATTGCCCGGCGGCACTTGCTCCCAAAACAGATGGAAGAAAACGGCATCACGGCGCGCAACCTCAACATTTCGCGATCGGCGCTGCTGGCGATGATTCAGCGCTACACACAGGAAGCCGGACTGCGTCAATTGGAACGAGAAATCGCATCCATCTGTCGCAAAGTCGCCCGTCGTATCGGCGAGGGCGCGCAAGGCGCGGTGCGCGTGTCGGCAAACAATCTGCACGAGTTTCTCGGTGCGCCGAAAATTATTCCGGAAGAAGTGTTGAAGAAAGATCAGATCGGCGTCGCCACCGGCCTTGCATGGACCGCTGTCGGCGGCGACGTATTGTTCGTCGAAGCGCTGCGCATGAAAGGCAAAGGTAATCTCGTCTTAACCGGACAGCTGGGCGAAGTGATGCGCGAATCGGCGCAGGCCGCCTATTCATACGCCAAGTCTCGCGCCAAAGAACTTCAAATAGATCCTGAGGACTTCAACACCTACGATATGCACATTCACATTCCTGAAGGAGCGATCCCGAAGGATGGACCTTCCGCCGGCATAACGCTGGCGACGGCGCTGGTTTCGGCATTGTCAGAACGGCCGGTGCGAAAAGATGTTGCGATGACGGGCGAGATTACTTTGCGCGGGAATGTTCTACCCGTGGGCGGGATTAAAGAAAAGATGCTGGCTGCCCGCCGCGCGCGCGTCACGAAAATCATTCTTCCTGCTCAAAATCGCCGCGACCTTGATGAAGTGCCGAAAGAACCCTTCAAAGACATACAGTTCGTCTTTGTCGAAAACATGCGACAGGTATTTCGCGAAGCTTTAAAAGAAAGGATTGCCCCCGCCGTTGGCGCGAGCGGGCGACCAGCTCGTTTGCCTCAAGCCGCAAGCGGGCGAAATGTGTGAGAATGGCGCCCGCGGCAGTTACAGGCTCTGGCGACGTGAATTGATATCGTTCGACGCTGCCACAAAATTAATGGGCAACTTAACCAGTCCTCAGGCATCTACTTAAAGGCTGGAAATAACTCGCCGAGGCCGTTTTTGGCGGGCTAAAATGGTTTGACACCCCCCGACCCGTGTGATAACCTCGCGACTCAAGTGGCTGATTTTCAGCCACAAATTCGGAACTTCTCCACGTTCCGTATTGTTTTACTAGTAGTGAATGCCGCAGCGCGACTCGGTGGAAGTCGCAGTCGTGGATTCGCCCAGCAATAACAGAGGAGAACAGCGATTGATGACCCGTACCCGTCTTGGTTTAGCTCTAGGTGCCCTGTTTGCCGCCGGAACTCTTTTTTACCCCGCAATCATTCAAGCCCAGGGACTAGGCGTCTCTTCCGCTCGTGATATTCCGGATGAAGTTCAGAAGGCCCAGCCACGCGTCGATCAAGTGATTGAGCGCGCTGAAGCCTACTTCAAACAAGGCAAACTAAATCTCGAAGACAATAAGCGTGACGCCGCTCGTTCGGATTTCGACAAGGCGGTGGACGAGATTCTCATGTCCGGAATGGACGTGCGCGCTAATCAGAAACTGCAAAAGTTTTATCTTGAGTTGGTCGAGCGCATCTATCGCGAAGAGGTGCCCGTCCTCCAACAGCAACCCCAGCAAACTGCTGCGCCGGTTATCGCGCAGGATGCTGCGACGGCTAAATCCGACAAAGTTGAGCAGGTTGCCAAGCTTCAGCAGCCCAGGCAAGTTCAAATTGGTTTCCGCCAGCAGGGCTTCGATCCTTCTCCGCTCGATCCACTAAGCAAACTGATTCTCACCGATAGTGAGAAGAAAGTTTCTGAATCCGATATTGCGCAACTCGAACAAGCCAAGAATGCGCTGGACTTTAACTTCACGATCAATCCGCTGATTCAGCAGTACATCAATTACTACCAGGGTCGCGGCCGTTCCACGATGGAAGCCGGGCTGCGCCGCTCGGGCCGTTTCATGAAGATTGCCCGTGACACATTTCGTCGTGAAGGCGTGCCCGAGGACATTACCTGGTTAGGCCAGGTTGAGAGTGCCTGGAGTCCGAAAGCTCGTTCGTGGGCTGCGGCATCCGGCCTGTGGCAGTTCGTGCCCAGCTCCGGCGCCCAATACGGTTTGAAACAGACTGCCTGGGTGGATGAGCGAAACGGCATTGAAAAGCCGACCGCCGCGTCCGCTCATTATCTGAAGGATTTGGCCAGACGTTACAACGGCGATTGGCTGCTCGCGATGGCTGCTTATAACACTGGCGCCCTCAACGTCGATCGTGCCATTTCGCGTGCGGGCGAAGCGAATTACTGGAAGATTTATCCATACATCGCGCAAGAAACGAGGAACTATGTTCCGAATATTCTTGCGGTAATCATGATTGCGAAGAATCCTGAAAAATACGGATTCCATGGTGTTCGTCCCGAAGCGCCTATGTCTTTCGAGACCATTCCGGTCCAGTCTGCGACCAGCCTGCGCCTGATTGCCGATATCACCGACACCAGTGTCGATTACATCCAATCGCTGAATCCGGAACTGCGCCGGGATACCACGCCGCGCGGCGAGTCTTACAACATTCGCGTGCCGGCTGGTAAAGGGAAACAACTCAGCGCGTTGCTGAAGCGAGTGTCACCCGACCATCGTGATACCGCGCGCGTGATTTCAGTTGCGCCCGGTGAAGAGCTGCAATCGGTTGCTAACCGAACCGGGGTCAACGTCGCGACGCTACAAGCGATGAATAGCGGCGTCGATTTGAAATCAACGACCAAGCTTGTCGTTCCCAACACCAATCTACGGTTGACCAATTGGCGGCGCGGTACGACAAACCCGTCCGACAGTTCGAACGCTGCCGGCCTTAACAAAGTGCGCGCGCGCAAAGGTGATACGATTGCCAAAATTGCGGCCGCGCACAAGATGTCGGCTGACGAAGTCGCACGACTTAATGGAATTGCTCCAAACGTCGAGCTGCAAGCGGGCCAGGAGATTAAGCTGCCGGCGACCGCACCGGCTGCTTCAGGATCACGAAGGAGATAGCTATTTCCTAACTTCAAAAAATACGCGGCTATGATCGCCGCTTCGTTGACTGGCAAGCGCGCTTCACTTCGAGGCGCGCTTGCTCGCTTTAGGGCGTCGCTGTAACAAGGCGTTGGCAACTTTAGAGTTAAGAGAATTTGATTCTGTTCTTACCCTCACATGCTCTTCCGCACGCAATCCGCCGCTGTTTACGGCATCGACGCGAATCTGGTCGATGTTGAAGTCGATCTCACACCGATTAGAAATGAAACCGACACGCCGGCAACGGTAATCATTGTCGGTTTGCCTGATCTTGCAGTGCGTGAATCGCGCGAGCGCATTCGCGCCGCCATAAACAACAGCGCTTTCTTTTTCCCCTTTCATAAGACGACGATCAATCTGGCACCGGCCGACGTGCGCAAGGAAGGAGCAAGTTTCGATCTTCCAATTGCGCTCGGGATACTCGGAGCAAACGGTGACCTCGCCGATGCGGAGCACCTGACGGACATCTTATCGGTCGGCGAGCTCTCGCTTGACGGCCGGGTCCGGCCCATTCGCGGAGCATTACCCATTGCGTTGCGCGCGCGAGAGTCGCAAACCAGGCACCTCTTGTTACCAGATGAAAATGCGAAAGAAGCCGCCGTTGTGTCCGGCATTAACGTTTACCCGGTTTCCGATTTGCGGAACGCTGTCGACCTCATCGCTGCGATCCGATCGGAAAATCCGCCCACTCCAGTCCGTGTCGACCTTGCGGAGATTCTGATTCACGACGATCACTACAGCGTCGACTTTCGCGAGGTGCGCGGTCAGCAAGCCGCGAAACGAGCATTGGAAGTCGCCACCGCCGGCGGTCACAACATTTTGCTGATTGGTCCGCCCGGATCCGGCAAGACAATGCTGACGAAGCGGTTGCCAACGATCTTGCCGCCCCTGGAATTCGAAGCGGCTCTTGAACTGACGAAGATTCATTCCGTTGCGGGACTAACGGGACGATCAGGTTTGCTCACCCACCGCCCGTTTCGATCACCTCATCACACCATCAGCGACGCGGGTTTGATTGGCGGCGGCGCATTGCCGCGCCCCGGCGAAGTTTCATTGGCCCACCAAGGCGTGCTGTTCCTCGACGAGCTGCCGGAATTCGATCGCAGCGTGCTGGAAGTACTGCGCCAGCCACTTGAAGATCAGAAAGTAACGATCAGTCGCGCCGCAATGTCTTTGACCTTCCCAGCTTCATTCATGCTCGCGGCCGCCATGAATCCCTGCCCTTGCGGATTCTGGAATGATCCGACTCGCGAATGCCGCTGCACGCCTTTGCAGATTCAGCGTTACGTCGGGCGCATCTCCGGGCCCTTGCTTGATCGCATCGACATTCACATTGACGTTCCGGCGGTGAAGTTTCGGGAGTTGACAGGCGACACGCCCCCAGAGACGGAAGACTCAGCTGCCATTCGACAGCGAGTAATTAACGCGCGCAACCGGCAACGTGAACGATTCGC
>QHXH01000187.1:2566-10261 GCA_003222855.1 Acidobacteriota bacterium | reverse complement strand
CGCTCGATGTCCACGTAATTGTCTGCGGGGGCT
Organism: Acidobacteriota bacterium; assembly: GCA_003222855.1. Taxonomy (GTDB): domain Bacteria; phylum Acidobacteriota; class Blastocatellia; order Pyrinomonadales; family Pyrinomonadaceae; genus UBA11740. Next base: position 10,228 of record QHXH01000187.1, on the reverse strand, counting down.
TCGATCGAGGCGGTCGCCAGCAAGTCAATTAAATATTCCGTCCTGATCATCGGTTCGAATGGATCTCCTGATAGATGGCCAGCAATTCGCGCGCGTTATCATCCATGCTCTTGATTGAAACATCCATTGGCAATGGCGCCGGCGTGAGCGATGAAATCGCTTCGCCCCATGCCTTAACATCGCCCGCGGGCAGCAGCCAACCATTTACACCATCGCGAATCGACGTAGCCAGGGTGCCGATGTCGCTGGCCATCACCGGGAGACCGATATAGCGCGCGGCCTTTATGACCAGGGGTTCATTCTCGAACCAGAGCGCCGGCATTGCCAGCGCGTGGGCGGTTTCAAGTACCCGTCCCATTTCATCAATCGGAAACTCTCCCATCAATTTCACCCGATCATCAGCGGCTATCAATTTCTTCAGCGAATCAATATAGGGATTCGATCCGCTCGCATCTCCATAAAGAAGCAGACGCACTTTGCAACTGGGGTGCAAAGCTAAGGCCTTCAACAGAATGTGCGGGCCCTTGTGGTAAACAAGGCTACCGATGAAAACAATTATCAATTCTTCAACACCGTCGAAGCAGGCCGGCTTCAATCCAGCCGTCTCAAGGCCATGGGTTAACACCTGAATTTTCTCGCGCGGATAACCGTTACGGACAAACATCTCTTTCTGGAAAGCCGAGAGGGCGATGACTCGATCGGCGCGCTCAACTATGCGGCGCAGATGACTGTTCCTTTGGCGGATCGCGCTTATGTCGCGCCAGAAACGCGGCAGATGCCCGTCGAACAACGCCGCGCCCAAGCTCGACGCGGCGCGCATGACCGGGGCTGGAAGAGCGCGCGCCTTACTGCCGGCAAAGCCATGCATGTCATGCAAACAATCCGCGCAGTCAAGATCATGCGCGGCCCCCTTGCAGAGTTGATGGTTCCATCTAAGCAGCGTATGTCGGGGACAAATGAACCAATAATCCGCAAGCGTCAACACCACCGGAATACCCAGGTCATAACATAACTGGAGAGCCGCTGCGGATAGTTTCATCCCGTGAACAGCATGAACAATGTCGGGTTGGTTCGTTTCAAGCTCGTTCGTCAACAAGTCTGCAACGTGCGGATTGTCATACTCGGCGCGCGCGGGATCGGCGGCGCGACTCAAGTTGTAATGAACTTCGATCACCGGTATTTCCTGGTATTCGGTGACGACAGTTCGGTAATCGTTCGCATCAAGCGAAGGTGATTCGACGTACGTGATTACGCGTACCGAATTGCCGGCGCGCTGCGCCCGCACAGCCAAACCGTGAGTGTATACTTCGGTCCCACCGACGTGCCGGGGCAGGTATTGATGCGTGAGATATGTGATCTTCAAGTTAATCTAACTGAGGGCTAATCCCCGGCTGTCTTGACGCGGTTCATCGATTGTCTATAGACTCCGGTTTTTCTAATCGGTCAGCAATCCCTCCCCATTTCAGATAATGAGCACTTCCCTGAATGATGCCAAGGCGCTGATTTCTGACGTGTCGCCGCCGGCGTGGTACAGACAAGTGCCCGCCGAACCAGTAACTCGAATCCGACCCAGCAAATCATGGGAACACCTTGATTTCGCCGAACTATGGGCGCAACGCGAAGTGTTTTATTTTCTGATGTGGCGCGATCTCAAAGTTCGCTACAAGCAGACGATTATAGGCGCGGCGTGGGTGATTCTGCAGCCGATGTTGATAACACTGGTTTTCGCGGTTTTTCTCGGCGGCTTGATGAGAGTTCCCTCAGACGGCGTGCCCTATCCGATATTCGCTTATACGGCCCTGCTGCTTTGGACGTTTGTTTCGAATGCAGTTTTGAGCAGCAGTTACAGTCTCGTCACCAATGCCCACCTGATAACTCGAGTTTATTTCTCGCGATTGCTGATTCCCGCGGCCACCGTCGGCGTGCGTTTGGTTGACCTTGTCGTCGCCTCGCTGGTCCTGGTTGCGCTAATCGTTTATTACGACGTGCACCTTGGTTGGAGGATTTTGCTGTTCCCATTTTTCGTGATTGAAATTGCGGCGCTCACGCTGGCATTGGGGCTATTGGGGGCCTCCCTGAATGTTCGTTACCGGGATGTAGGCACAGTGCTTCCTATTTTGCTCCAGGTGTGGATGTTTGTTTCGCCTATCGTTTATGCGTCCACTATCGTCCCACCGCGATTGCGCTTTGTTTACGCGATCAATCCGCTTGCCGGAATTATTGAAGGCGCGCGCTCTTCGTTATTTAATCTTCCCTTTCGCTGGCCGAGTATTATCACCTCGGTCGTGATAACGTTATCGATGCTTATCTTTTCAATTCATGTCTTCCTAAGAATGGAGAATGGTTTCGCGGACGAGGTCTGAAGCCGGAGTCTTCAGTTTTACCAATGCGCCCGGCCAATCGATTGACCACAACCGATCACGATGAGACCGATCATTAAGGCTGAGCGCCTGGGGAAAAAATATTATCTCGGTCCACGCGAAACGGCGCCCCCAACGCTGCGCGAGGCTTTGAAGAATTCCCTGCACAGCAAAGTGAAAACGATCTCGGGCGGCAATCGATCACGTCATCCTTCGGTTTGGGCTTTGCAGGATGTCAGCTTCGAAATCCAACCCGGAGAAGTCGTGGGCGTCATCGGTCGCAATGGCGCCGGCAAGTCCACCTTGCTGAGAATTCTGGCGCGAATTACCAAGCCGACTGTCGGTAAAGCTGATTTGTACGGCCGGACGGGCAGCTTGCTGGGAGTGGGAACAGGGTTTCATCCGGATCTAACGGGCCGCGAAAACATTTATCTGAACGGCGCGATACTGGGAATGAACCGGAGCGAGATTACTCGCAAATTCGACGAAATCGTCGCTTTTGCGCAAGTCGAGAATTTTCTTGATACTCCGGCTAAGCGATATTCAAGCGGCATGTATTTGCGTTTAGGATTCGCGATTGCCGCGCATCTGGAACCCGACATACTGCTTCTGGATGAAGTGCTGACGATCGCCGACGCATCCTTTCAAAAAAAATGTCTGGGAAAAATTAAGCAGGCAAGTCGCGAAGGTACGAGCGTGTTATTTGTCAGTCACAATCTCGGGGCGGTCCAGGATCTAAGCGACCGCGCATTTTATGTTCACTCAGGAAGACTTCATGCGGAAGGAAAACCGGATACTCTGATCGGCAATTACTTGAAAGACGTTGCCGTGCAGGCGAGTGCTTCCGACTAAAGTTCGTTTTCCCGCCAAGTGAGTTTGCATGCCAAGGGTTACCGTAATTATTCCGACCTATGATCGACCTCAAATGCTGTCGCGCGCCGTTGACAGCGCCCGATCCGCAGGCACCGACGTAGAGATTATTGTCGTAGACGATGCTTCGAGTGACACCACAGCCGAAGTCTGTCGCGGCCTGCCGGGCATAAAGCATGTTCGGCTCGAGAGGAATCAGGGCGTCGCGGGTGCTCGCAATATCGGGATTTTCGAGAGCACCGCACAGTACGTGGCTTTCCTCGATGACGATGACCTGCGACTTCCCGGCTCGCTCGATTTGCAGGCCGACGCACTCGACAAATATCCGGACGCAGGTTTCGTGTGCGGCGCTATGGTCATGGCGGATCAGAATTATCAAGCGACAGGTGAGATCATTCGTGCGCGCCACTGCGGTGGCGATGTGTTCTGGGATTTGCTCGAACTTGATTTCCCGGTCATGCCGCTGTGTACCCTGATGCGGAAAGAATGTTTCCTGAGTGTCGGCTTGCTGAATCAGCAGGTCAATAGTATCGACGACTGGGACATCTTCACGAGGATTGCGGAGATCTATCCGGTTATTGTGATGGAAGACGCCGTTGGAGTTTATCGCCAACCGACGCCTTTTTCAGGTCAGGGTTCGTCGGCGCGCGCAGTCCAACTGCGCCTCGCCGTGCGCCACCAGCTGGAACTCCTGCGGCTGCCGCGAGCTGCCGAGGCTTCTGCGAGTCAGCGCCGAGCATCGCGGCGGCGAACGATCAAACGCATTTCCGAAAACCTGGTTTGGAGCGCCGTCGCCAGGCATCTGCGGCGGGGTCATTGGCGTCCAGCCCTGGTCAACTTGAGGGTCGCATTTGAACTCGATCCGCTGATCGGATTTCGCCCGAACGGATACAAAACAGCAGCGAAAAAATTGATAGGAACATTTGGCCGCTGAAAGATTTCTCGACGGCCCAACCGGAAACGCACGATCAATTCTGTTTACATAAGGTTAATGCCTGGGGCCAGCATTATTATCACGACGCATAATCGACCGCAGCTTGTGCCGCGCGCGATTGCCAGCGCGCGTTTAGCCGGTGAAGGCGTCGAGATTATCGTCATCGATGACGCGTCGTCAGATGAAACCCAGGCCATTTGCAAATTGATTCCGGACATAAACTACGTGCGCCTGGAACGCAATCAGGGCGTTGCCGGCGCGCGGAATGTTGGCCTTGTCGCTAGTAGCGGTGAATACATCACTTTCCTCGACGACGATGACGTGCGTTTGCGTAACTCACTCGACGAACAAATTGAGGCACTCCGGAAAACGCCGCAAGCGATGCTCTGTTACGCCAAAGCGATACCGGAAGAGGCGAGTGGCAAACAGGGTGAACCGTATCCTGTTCACTGTCCACAAGGAGATATTCTTTGGGAGTTATTGGTTCGCAACTTTATACCGTGCGGCACTGTCGTGTTTCGGCGAGCGTGCATTTCTCGAGTTGGTCTGCTGGATGACAGCATTCCGGGAATCGACGATTGGGACATGTGGCTCCGCATCTGTGAACTTGTGCCAGTGGTCGCAGTCGAAACGCCCGTGCTGATTTCGCGCCAATCAACCCCAATCTCAGCACAAGGAAGCTCAGACACCGTGGGATTGATAGCGCGGGGCCGCAAACACTTTCGCGAAAACTGGTTAAAGCTACCGCGCGTGGCCAGCGCCGCGCAACGAAGGCGAAGCGAAACGTGGCGCGCGTTTTCACGAAACGTCGCCGAACATCTCGCATGGGAAACCTTTTACGCGCTTGGCAAAGCAGAGATGCGTCAAGCGCTGCGAAGTGCGCGCCTATTATTACAACTGCACCCGAGCGGACTTTTTGCTGTCCTCCGCCGCTGGACGAGTAGTCCAACGTTCCTTACTCTCATAACGGCCAGTTTCGGCGGCAAGGATCCGGCAAACGCCAGGAGACATTTCAAACGTATCCGATCCAACACGTCCCGCCCATGAAAATAATTCTCTGTAAGAGCCACCTCGATGGGCCGATTAGCGGCGCCGACGAAACACTGGTGACCTACGCCGCGCAGTTGCAAAAAGCCGGCGAATCCGTCTCTGTGCTGCTCATGTACCTGCACGCGGAAGAGGATCAGTATTATCAGCGCCTATTGGAGTCGGACGTTCCGGTTTCGTGGATTGCTTCAAACCTGGCGCAGAATTCTTTGGGCGCCGGGCGCAAGCTTGCCGCCCGAATGTTCCAGAGCTTCCCCGGTTCCAAACCTTTCGTGCGCCGTAAGACTCAACTGGTGCTTTCCGCTGTGGCCAACAGCTACTATCGGGATTGCCGCAAATTCCTTGAGCGCGAAAAACCGGACGTCGTGCATGTGATGACGCCGAATGCCGGAGCTACCGTGATGATCCGCGCCGCGCATGATGCCAGAGTGCCAGTCATTTATCAGGAACTCGGCATTCCCTATCATCCACCGGAATTTGATTACTACGGCGATTTCACTTCTGTGCTGCCGTTGTGCTCGGAAGTCGCAGCCCTCTCGCCGAGACTAATCGAAGAATGTCGCGACAAGCTTCCTTCATGTCGATCGCTTTCGGTCCTGCCCATCATGTCGCAAGATTTTTCTAACGGCGATGGCCACGCGCCGTGCCACCCAGACGACAAGATCACTTTCGGTTTCGCGGCCCGGATCGAAAAGCTCAAGGGACCGCTGGAATTGATCGAAGCGCTGGCACTTGCTTGCCGGCAACAAACGAACATCTTCGTGAACCTGGCGGGCGACGGTTCCCAACGGCACAACATCGCGGCGCGCGTCAAAGCACTCAGTGTCGCCAGCCATTATCGTTACCACGGCGTTTACACCCACCCGGAGGAATGCCGGGCCTTCATGAACAGCCTCGATGTTTTCGTAATGCCTTCGTTTACTGAAGGCACGCCAAACAGCGTGGTCGAGGCGATGGCGTGCGGCAAACCGATCATCGCGTCAACGGTTGGCGGCATCCCGGATATGATTGGCGAAGATGCGGGCATGCTGGTGGCACCCGGTGAAGTGAATGAGTTGGCAGCGGCAATGTTGTCGTTGGCGCGTAACAGTGAATTACGAAAACGTATGGGCATCGCCGCGAGGAACCGATATCGCGAGCTCTTCTCACCAAAGGTTGTAATGCCGTTGATGCTCGACATCTACCGACGCGTCGTCAGCAATGGGAACTCTGGTGAGATTGGCGGCAACGAAAAGCTGCATCCATGGGCGCGTCGGTGACCGTGCAATTGTGAAATCGCTCTTCAACGAATTCCAACCGCATTCCCCGGCGGCTGACAATCCCGAACAACTTCGAACCACATCGATCGAGTGGTTACTGGCGGCTGCAGTATCTGTGGCAACGATCCTGCTCGTCGCCTGGCAAAACCGGCACGTCGCGGTGTTATGGGACTTGAGTTATGTCCTCGACAATTCGTATCGGATCGCACTCGGCCAAATTCCGTATCGCGATTTTCCCTTCGCGCATCCGCCACTCACGTTTCTAATTCAGGCCGCGATCATCAAACTCACCGGCCGCGTGTTCTGGCACCACGTGGCTTACTGTGCCTTCGCCGGTGGGTCCGGCACGTTTTTGACCTGGCGCATCATGCGCAGAGTCCTGGCTGGTACGAAACACCAGAAATCAATCGCGCTTCTTTTAAGTTTTCCGCTGGTCCCTCTGGGCATCTACTCTGTCTTTCCCCATCCTTTCTATGATCCGGATTGCACGTTAGCAATTCTCGTCAGCCTCGTTCTGCTGCTGCACCTCGACCAGCGGCCAAAGTCAGTTCTTATTCCAATGGTCACAGGAGCTTCTGCCGTCATTCCGCTATTCGTTAAGCAAAACACCGGACTTGCGTTCCTCGCAGCCGTGTCGGTTTCGATCCTCGCTCTGGTGTTTTGGCAGTGGCTGAGTCAGGCGCCGGTGCGTCATTATCTGATCACCCTGCTGTCCTCAATGACCGCGTCAGCAATTGCAATCGTCGTCATTCATCGCACAGCCGGTCTAAGCAATTACTGGCAGTGGACCATTCGATTCGCCGCCGAGCGGCGTACGCCCGCGCGTGGAGAAATGCTCGGCATCTATGCTGACAAGATGATTCTGGCGTGGCTTGGATTCATCGTTGCCGGCGTCGTGTTGTTCTGGCTGAATCGAAACCATAACAAGCTGCTCCTGATATTGACGGCGATTCTTACTTCAATTCCTTTCATGTGGCCGGCGATTTATTTGCTGCGTGATTCTGATTCGTCCGAGCGAGCCGAGAGGCTAATCAATATCTGGCCGGTCCTGCTGATTGTTTGCTTCATCTCAGCACTCGTTACCATTCGTCGCCGCAAAGGTATCTCGCAACTGCTGCCCTTCATCGTGATTGCGGCAATTCACGGCTGCTTCATGTCGCAACAGCTTTGGGGATCGACATATGCCATTTGG
>QHXH01000187.1:0-2528 GCA_003222855.1 Acidobacteriota bacterium | reverse complement strand
GTTTAGATGCGGGACTTGTCCCGCGGTCAAACGAACGGACTAGTCCGCCTTCCAGGGGATCGAATGATTTCAACTGGTGGCCGCTGGCCTTTACGATAGCAATCGCTCTGTCGCTAACGATCGCCGGGGCGTTCTACGTTCGCTCGCATGAGCGTCTGAGCTATGCCAATCTCGACGATGGCGAATTGAAACGTTCGACACTGCCGCGGTTGAAAGGACTGTCGACGCGTGGCGACTGGATTCCAAATTTCGAAGAGCTGGTTCGCTATTCTGACACCAATATTCCTGCGGACGCAGGGATTTTGCTTCTGCCCGGCGAGGATCCTTTTTACTACGCGACGGGGCGCAAGCCACAGTTTCCGGTGTTGTTGTTCGATCACACCGTCAATCCATACTCACCTGAACAAATCCGGGCTATCTGCCGCGAACGGAACATTACCTGGCTGATTGTGAAAGAGGACCTGCAGAACGAAGAAGACGCAGTCGACAATGAGAAGGACAAAATCACAGCCGCTCTCGAAGATGATTTTGAGCAGGTTGAGTCGCTAACAAACTATGACATCTATCGAAGAATCGATCCTAATGCCAAAAAAGAATCAGATGACGACGATGATGACGGCAGTCCGTAGGCGCTGTTTCAATTTGTTTGTGGCATGCGCATCTTACGCGTGGACTTACAGGCGCAACGCCCCCGTGCCACGGGGCAGTAGCCCGACCGTTAGGGAGGGCGTTTATAGGCGACGTTCACGCCCCGATGCCAGCAACACACTACCAGGCCATTCGTAGTGTCTGAAAGTTGTGTTGCCGGGGAATTAGCCCGACCGTCAGGGAGGGCTCAATATCAAATCCTTCCGAAATGAGCCCTCCCTAACGGTCGGGCTAGTGCCCCGCTGTGTAGCAACACGACTTTCAGTCACAACTAGGCCATTAATCCTGTTGCGGAATCAACCGGTCGCTGCTCTAATCATTTGTTCATTGGAAGCTTAATCTTTCAACATTTCAGTCAATGCAAGCGCAGGACTACGCCTACCTTTACGAGCTTGAAGAAAACTTCTGGTGGTTCGTGGGCATGCGCGAGATAAGCCAACGTTTGCTGGATCGAGTCTGCGCGAAAGGCACTCGCAGGCGTGCGCTGGACGCCGGTTGCGGTACCGGCGGGATGTTGTCATGGCTGAGTCAATACACCGGAGGTGGCAGTGTTGTCGGCATCGATTTATCACAAACAGCGCTTGAGTTTTGTCAGGCCCGCGATCAGAGAGAATTGACACAAGGCTCGATTGCTGAATTGCCGTTCGCCGACTCAACCTTTGATTTGGTTACAAGCTTTGACGTCTTTCAGCACGTGCTCGACAAAGGCGACGTGCGCGCAATTGCCGAGATATACAGAGTTCTACGGCCGGGCGGGTTCGCGTTTGTGCGCGTGTCGGCGTACGAGTGGTTGAGGAGCGGACACGATGAAGCGCTCGCTGTGCAGCGGCGTTACACCTTAGGCGAGTTGAGCGATGAAATGCGCGGCGCCGGTTTTTCTATTCGGCGGGCAACTTACGCCAACACCTTGCTGCTGCCTGTCGCGGCGATTAAGCGTTTGGCCTTGTCTCGCATAGGCTCCAGGAATGCAGAATCTGAAGTGAAACCATGGCCGAAGAGCCTGCAATGGTTGAACGGTTTGTTGTCGCTGCCGTTGAAACTTGAAGCTGAAGTACTGAGAAAAATGGATTTGCCGTTCGGAGTCTCCGCGATCTGTATCGGAGAGAAATCTACGCCCTAGCAGGGTGCTGAAAAAGCAAAAATCGCCACAGAGACGCAGAGTCACAGAGAACAGGAAGGATCGGAAGCAATTAGAAATGCCAACAAATTCCTACATTATTTTCTCTCATCTTTCTCTGTGTCTCCGTGTCTCTGTGGCTAAGGTTAGTTTTTTCATCAGCCTGCTAGCGGCGGTTGTTCTCATGGCCCGTCGATCTTAAATCTTCCGCTCAGGCGAAACGCCTTGCCGGAGTTAACGTCGAACGCCCAGGCTGTAATAGACACGGGCACTTGCGGTAACTGGTCCGTTGAAAAAGACGTCTCCCACGATCCAATCTCGGTTCCAGGATGCGCCAGGCTTCCGCTTCTCACCGGATGCGTCAGATGGAAAGCCGTTTCATCGCCGTCGCCCGTGTCATACGCAAGAATGATCGCGTCTGGCATTCTTTGTTGATTCGCTAAGACGCCCCAACCGAGCGCCGTATACTTGTGCTCACCTGACTTTTGCATATCGTCGAAAAATCCATAGTCTCTCTCATGACCATTTGAGTCTGCGGAAAAGTCTTTCAGGTGTTTGCTTTGTATTAACTTTGGCCTCAGAAATCCGAGATCGTCCAGAGCGTTGGATTTTTCGATCAGAAACTTAATATTCGGATAAAGAATTTTGGTCAACCGGGTGTCCGGCAATTCGTTGATCAAGAGGATGCTGGCCTTTGCCTGTTGCAATCTGGTCTGCCACTTCTGCATTTGATGAAACGACAAAAGGTACATGAACGGCTGAT
>QHXH01000186.1 GCA_003222855.1 Acidobacteriota bacterium | reverse complement strand
TCTTCGTTGATTATGCCAGTCAGGATCCGATTCACCTCGTTACGCCGATCGTGACGCTTCTGGCTTTCGTGTTGCTCGTGCGTTCGTGGAAACTGGAAATCTTTCTGGCGACGCCGCTGGCCGGATCGGTTTCACTGCTCGGAATAATCTATCTGCTGGAAATGTTCAATCCTCTACAACGAAGCTTGCTTGTAGGTTTGGCTGGTGGGTTGTTCATGCTGATGCCATTAGCGTGGTTTTATTTCGGCCAGTCAGTTAACGAACAGTTTATTAACAGAGCACTGCAGTTGGTAATTGCGTTGGGAATCTTGACTTCGCTCTATGGAGTTTACCAGCTGGTGTACGGATACCCAGGGTTCGAGCAGTACTGGATCGACAATACAGATTACTATCTTTCGATCAATGTAGGTCACATCAGGCGCGCGCTCGCAACCTTCAGCAGCGCCGAAGAATGGGGACGCTACGCAGAGGTCGGAGCGATCGCTGCCGTAGGATTTGCAACGGGAACAAAGCTACTCATAAAACGCGTCGGATGGATTATCTGTGGCGCCGCATTGATCGGCGCGGTTTTATTAACAGGTCAACGGACAGCAATTTTTGGACTACTGCTGGGCATCGGCGCGCTGATCTTGCTGGGCGCGCGCAGCTTCCCGGGAATGCTAACGCGACTCGGTCTGCTGTTGCTCCCAATTGTTCTGATTGCGGTGTTCGTGTCAGCGCCGTCAGAAGACGAGATGTGGAGCAAAGGGGATAACGAAACTGTCAGTACTTTGTTGTCTCACGCTGAGCGCGGCACTTTGAAACCCGCGAACGAAGAAAGTTTTCAAGTGCGACTCGAAAACTGGACTTACCTGATAACCAGCGTTATCCCTTATCGGCCATTGGGCGCGGGACTCGGCGCAGGCTCGCTGGGCGAAGTGCGATTCAGCTCAGACTCTGATCTTCCACCCATCGATAGTTTCATTCTGGTGGTTGCCGTGGCATGCGGGCTTCCGGGCGTGCTCCTGTTTATTTGGATTCTAGGCCGCAGCGCCTGGCTATCGATACGAAACGCGCGTTCGCCGGACGACGAGGGCGGGACAGTAAGACGGATCGTGGCGGCGGTAATGTTGGCGCTAATTCTGAACAGCATATTTGGATTGACCTTTACACTTTACTCGGTCGCTCCAATGGCTTGGCTGCTCATCGGATGGGTTAGTCGCGAGACGGTCAGAATCCATCAGGCGAACGAACGGGAAGTCATAACCCTTTGAAAATCAACCTTGAAGATTCTTTTCTATAATCACACTGGGCAGGTTGGCGGGGCCGAGCGATTGCTGCTGACGATTTTGGCGCGGCTGGATCCGATTGCGTTTGATGCGATCGTGATTTGTCCCGATTCCGGCAGGCTGCGAAAGATGGTCGCGGACCTAGGAATACGCAATGAAGCATTGGGCGATCTCAAAGCGCGGTTTACGTGGCGCGTGGATTTCTTAGCAAAGTATCTGAAATCATTTGTCGACGTAATCCTGGAGCCCCGGAAAAAGATAATCAGTATCAATCCTGATCTCATCCACGCCAACAGCGTTCGTGCAGGCCTGGTAGCAACTATGGCAAGCTCAGGCCTTGGCAAACCCGTGGTCTGGCACATTCATGATCTGCTGCCGCGCCACCCTTTCAATCCATTCATTCGCGCGGTTGGCCTCTTTGCGCCGCGGACACGAATGATCGCCGTCGCGCAGGCAAGCGCCGATCGGTTCACTGGTTCTTTCAGAGGTTTGAGAGGACGGGTGACCGTTATTCGGAACGGAATTGATAGGCGAATATTCCATCCGAATCAAATTGCTAAGCGAAAGATTCGCAGCGAATTGCATTTGAATGGAAACGGACCGGTCATTGGCATTATCGGACGACTGACTCCCAGTAAAGGCCAGTTGGAGTTGCTCCGCGCGTTTCCGCGTGTGCTACGCGAGTTTCCGAGCGCCACGCTATTGATTGCCGGTGCACCGGCTTTCAACCAGGAACATGAATACTTACAAGTGCTGACTCGGACTGCGTCTGAGCTCGGTATTTCAAATCGCGTTCGCATGTTGGGCTCTCGCGAGGACGTTGCAGCGATCATGCAAGGACTCGACCTGCTGGTCATAAATTCGTCAGTCGAAGCGTGCTGCTTAGTCGCGCTCGAAGCGATGGCCTGCGGCACGGCGGTTCTGGCAACTAACACCGGCGGAACGCCGGAGATCATCGAACACGGCACAACCGGATGGTTGATTCCGGCCAGAGATGAAAATGCGCTATCTGTGGCAATTGTAAACCTAATCGGCCAGCCGGCCCTTAGCGCGCGTCTCGGCGAAAACGCAAGACAACGCGTCGCCTCGCATTTCAGTATTAGTCGTTACATGACCGACCTTCAAAGCTTCTACCTTAAGGGTGATGCGAAATCCATCACGGTTGCGACCGATGCCCAGGGCGCGCGAGCAGAAGCAAAATTCGCTTGAGAGAAAAGTGGCGCCGGTGAGAGTCATGCTTAATGAACAAGCGCTCGAAAAACTTCTCCCGTGGCAGACCTCCGCACAGCATGAGTATGCCCTACCGTTTTGAAGTTAAGTTAGGCAGCCGCTGAAATTAGTGCACCTTTCGGCGTTTCTTATCCATGAACCTCGGTTAGGTCAGCACAGTTCATTGCGAATCGCTCCGGGCTAGACAAATGTTAGGGTGGTTTCATCGTGAAAAAGGCTCTCATTACAGGACTGACGGGACAGGACGGGAGTTATTTGGCGGAGCATCTGCTCTCCCTGGGCTATGAAGTGCACGGATTAGTGCGGCGCGTGGCCCTGGAGGATCCGCAACGCAGATTTAACCGCATCGCGCATCTGTTGGATAGACTCACGCTGCATCCGGCCTCCCTGGAAAGTTATCCCAGTATCTTTCATGTCGTCAGCCGTCACGAATTCGACGAGTGTTATCACCTGGCTGCGCAGAGCTTTGTCGCCGAAAGTTTTGCCGACGGATTCTCGACGATGAATACGAATATTAATGGCACCCATTATCTTCTGGCAGCCTTGCGCGAACTTCAACCGCAATGCCGTTTCTATTTCGCCGGTTCGTCGGAAATGTTTGGCAAAGTGAAAGAAACGCCACAGAAGGAAACCACGCCGTTTCATCCGCGCTCGCCGTATGGCATCAGTAAGGTCGCCGGATTTGATTTGACGCGCAACTATCGGGAGGCTTACGGCATGTATTGTGTCAGCGGCATCCTTTTCAATCATGAAAGTCCGCGCCGCGGCTTTGAGTTTGTTACGCGCAAAATCAGCTCGGCAGTAGCGCGCATAAAGCACGGGCAGCAGTCAGAGTTGTGCCTTGGCAATCTGGAAGCCCAGCGCGATTGGGGACACGCCAAGGACTACGTGCGCGCAATGCATTTGTTGCTTCAGCAGGAGGAGCCGGAAGATTTTGTCGTGGCCACGGGCGAGTCGCATTCAGTGCGCGAGTTCTGCGAGTTGGCATTCGCCGAAGTAGGCCTTGATTATCGTGATTATGTGGTTAAGGACGAAAAGTTTTATCGGCCGGCCGAAGTGGAATCGCTCCTTGGTGATTCGAAAAAGGCACACGCAGCGCTCGGTTGGCAGCCGCAATATACCTTTCCGCAACTAGTCAGGGACATGGTACATAACGATCTGGCAGAACATCTGCGGCGGGCATCCGATTACGGCGATATTGGAAACGTAATTCCTCGAGGCAATCCGGAAGTTCAACCGAGTCTTGACCACAAACTTCCCTTCGCCGCATAAGGCGATGCTTCGGATCCTGCGGCGATGGGTTTCTGATTCCGAAAAGATCACCGTAACCACAGCATTCTAGTTTTTCAAAAAAACAATTGAGTTAGCGACCAGGGTGGCGCCCTCATTGTGAGCGCGAAGGCTGCCTGCGCACCCAATGCACGTTAGCAGTCTCGAAGTTACCTTGAGTGCGGATTGAAATCGGGCCGCCTTTATTTGTTTCTTAAGTTGGAACATCGCTGAGGTCAGACAGCTTGTCAAGAATCGCACTCGTACATGATTACTTCGTCGAACTAGGAGGGGCGGAACGCGTGGTTGAGGCCATTCACGACTCGTTTCCCCGAGCGCCGTTGTACACCACGGTGGCCTTACCGAAGTACGTTCCAGGGCGTTTGCGCGCGGCCGACATACGCACCTCGATACTCCAGCACTTGCCCGCGATGGATCGGCGCTTCCGCCACTACTTCATGCTCTATCCCTTTGCGGTCGAAAACTTCGATCTCTCGTCTTACGATCTTATTTTTAGCAGTAGTTCCGGTTATGCGAAGGGCGTACGGAAACGACGCAACGCAATTCATGTTTGCTATTGCTATACGCCGATGCGCTGGGTGTGGCGCTATGATGATTATGTTGCGCGTGAAGGTTTTGGTAAAGGAATACGAGGGTTGTTGCCGCTGTTTCTGTGGGGATTGCGCAAGTGAGATTTGCGCGCCTCGAGGCAACCGAATTACTACATTACCAGCTCCCACCTGGTCGCGGAGCGCATCAAGAAAGTTTACGGCCGCGAAGCTCATGTCATCCCGCCGCCGATCGACGTCAATCGATTTCACATGTCGACTGACATTGAAGATTATTACCTGGTCCTTTCGCGGCTGATGCCTTACAAGCGAATCGATCTGGCAATCGAAGCCTGCAAGCGAATGAACCGTCGCCTGATAATTATCGGTGATGGTCCCGATCGCGCACGGCTGGAAAAACTGGCTGATGATCGAATTGAGTTTCTCGGACGTCAACCGGACCGGATTGTGAATTACTATGCGGCCCGATGCCGGGCGCTGTTGTTTCCCGGCGAAGAAGACTTTGGCATGGCGCCGCTGGAAGCGAATGCTGCCGGCCGCCCGGCCATTGCCTATCGAGGCGGCGGCGCAGTTGAAACCGTGATCGACGGCAAGACAGGCCTGTTCTTCGATCAACCCGACAGTCGCGCGTTGAGCACGGCCATCGAAAGATTCGAGAGCATGGTATGGAGCCAAATCCTGCTGCGCCGTCACGCCGAAAAATTTGATAGCAACGTCTTCGCGTTTCGCGTGCTCCAGTTTCTCGGCTCGGTCGCGCCCTCATCGTGCTCACATGAGTTGCTGTCCGGCGCGCGCCTGTTGTCAGAAAACGTTTCGAAGCGGGTGTGGCCGAGACTCGCCGTCGTTGGATAAATTAGTCATGATGCAAAGCACATCTCTGTTTCTGCCGGCAACATCGTCGCCGCCCAATGCGGCGCCGCAACAAACGTGGAAATCAGGTCCGTCCGCGCCGGTGATCTGGCAAAGCGAAGTACACGTGTGGCGCGCGCGGCTGGATGTGCCGTGGTCGTGGACGCTCGACGAGGCGCTATCTCTGGATGATCGCACGCGCGCGGATCGATTCAAGTTTGAATCCGATCGCCGCCGATTCTGCGTCGCGCGCGCATCGCTGCGCTTAATCCTCAGTCGATATCTCAAGACAAAGCCGGGCCGTTTGCAGTTTGAGACCGGTGAATTCGGCAAGCCATTCTTTGCGAATGAAAAATTGTCCGGCGGCTTGCGTTTCAACCTTTCGCATTCACATCAACTGGCTCTGATTGCGATTACCCGGGAGCGCGAAGTCGGCGTCGACCTCGAATACATGCGATCCGACTTTGTGACTGATGAAGTGGCGAACTACTTTTTCTCGCCAGCTGAAGTGCAACAGTTCCGCGAGGTGCCGCCGGAAAGTAAGACCCAATCGTTCTTCAGCTGCTGGACTCGCAAAGAGGCTTACATCAAGGCGCGCGGGGAAGGACTCTACTGCCCGCTCAATCAATTCGACGTTTCAGTTGGTCCTGCTACGCCGGCCATGTTGTTGGACAGCAGAGTGGATGCGGCTGACGTGCAGCGCTGGTCCTTTCACGACATCGCCGCCGGCGATTGCTACGCCGGAACCGTCGCCGTTGACGGCGCCTGCTCACGTCTCGTGCTCTGGGATCTCAACGAGCTGTAGCGATTGAGATTGCGCGGTCCCTATCGCAAGTTAACAACTTGCGCGACATCGCTAATGAAGTTGCGTACTGCTCTTGCTGTCATCTCTCTCGTTCTCTCGCTCGCTATATCCGCCGATCACAAATCTAATGCATGTCCGGGCTGCTGGATTGCGCGGCCGGATGCGCTCACGGTCGATCAGACGCTGGGTGTCAATGTTCACTTCACAGATCCACAACCTGGTGAAGTCAAGATGATCGCCGCCGCGGGCTTTCATTGGGTGCGCATGGATTTTGTATGGGCGCTAACTGAGGGCCAGCGTGGTAAGTATGACTTTTCCGCTTACGATCGTTTGCTGAACGAGCTGGATGCATTCGATATTCACGCGCTGCTTATTTTGGATTACGGAAATCCGCTTTACACTGAAGGAAAATCGGTTCGCACTCCCACCGCCAGAGGGGCATTCGTGAGATGGGCCATCGCCGCGGCCAAACATTTTTCAGGACGCGGCGTCGTTTGGGAAATCTTCAACGAACCAAACATACCAATGTTTTGGCCGCCGCAGCCAAACGTCGAAGAATACAAAACGGTGGCTTTAGAGGTGGGCCGCGCATTTCATGCTTCCGTTCCGAACGAGCAACTGATCGGGCCAGCCGCAGCAAGAATCGATCTTGACTTTCTTGACTCCTGCTTCAAATCAAAGCTGCTTGACCATTGGGCCGGCATCTCGGTTCTCCCCTACCGCTAGACGAATCCTGAGAGTGCGGCGAGTGAATACGCGCGACTCCGCGAAATGATTCGCAGTTACGACTCCGATACCGGACAACGCCAGGTTCCAATAATCTCGAGCGAGTGGGGATACTCGGACACGTGGTCACGCCTGAACGAAGAAAGTCAGGCAGTGATGTTAACCCGAGAATTCCTCACTAACGTTGCGGATGGCAACGACCCTAACGAGCCCGAAGATCATTTCGGTCTGGTGCGCAACGCTTATCGGTCTGGACAAACTCCGGCTTACGACCCCAAGCCTGCCTACTTTGCAACGCAGACGCTGACAAAAGTGTTGAGCGGTTATCGTTTTCAGGAGCGGCTTAAGGTCGGGAGCGCTGATGACTATGTGTTAGTTTTCGTGAAGGATAGCGAGCGCAGGTTTGTGACCTGGACGACCTCGCCCGTGGCCCGCCATGTGATGATTGAAAACCTTGCCGCGCAGTATTCAGTAGTGACGGCGACGGGGGAAAGCGCAGCCGGCATTGGACCGACGAGCGGTGCGTTGAACGTCGAACTCACCTCCGCGCCGAAGTATCTGATCCCAATTCATTAA
>QHXH01000185.1 GCA_003222855.1 Acidobacteriota bacterium | reverse complement strand
ATGAACGTTATTGGTGGAGCAAAGGGGATCGAAGCCCTGACCGCCGCATTGCACTAAAACGAAGATCAGCGACAGTAAATCATTGAAACGATGAGTGTTATTGGTGGAGCAGAGGGGGATCGAACCCCTGACCTCCGCATTGCGAACGCGGCGCTCTGCCAAACTGAGCTACTGCCCCACTTCAAAGACGCGCAACTTCAAAGACGCGCAACTGAACACTTCCAAAAACGGTAACAATTAAAATCCGAAAAGACTCAAGCTGCAAACTCCCCACAGCTCCGCAAACAATAGCCGTGAAAACCCCGGTGGCCTCTCCGAATCGAACGCGGCACGGACGAGAATACAGTTTCGAGTTTTCAGTTTCAAGTGACCCTAACACCGTGGTCTGCACACCGACTACGCAACTTGAGCAGAAGCCAGAGCAAGTCCGATCGGCGTTCTTGCGTTGAAAGAATCGCGCGCAAGCTAACAGCGCTGAAAGAACTGCGCGCAAGAGAACAACTTGCATTATATGAGAGCCATCGCGATCTGCGCGGCGACGAGCACATTATTCTGAAGCAACGCAATGTTGGCGCGCAGGGTCGCGCCTTTGCTTGTTTCGGACATTCGCGCGAGCAAAAATGGAGTCAAGTCGCGACCGACGATCTTTTTGCGCTCAGCTTCAACCAGCGACTCGTCGAGTACCTCCTGCAACAGTGAACTGTCGACTTCGTCTGCCGTTGGAACCGGTATGGTTACTAGCAATGCCGAGCGAAGATCAAGATCAGCCTCCGTCTTGAATATCCGCACCACGTCTTCGGGCGAATCACAACGCACGTCAACCGGTAGCTCGCTGCGCCGCGAATAAAACGCCGGCATTTCATCGCAACCGTAACCGACAACCGTGACACTGTTCGTCTCTAACCACTCACGCGTTGCCGGCAGATCCAAAACGATCTTCGCGCCGGAGCAAACAACAATCATCGGCGTCCGCGCCAACTCAGTCAGGTCGGCAGAAACATCAGGTAGAGAACCGCGATGCACCCCGCCGATTCCGCCGGTTGCAAATACCTGGATTCCGGCGCGATGCGCAACCCATATCGTTGAGGCGACTGTCGTCGCGCCGTCCCACTTGCGCGCACGCGCGATAGCGAGATCCCGGACGCTCAGTTTTTTGATGTCCTGGCCGGTCGCGATTTGATCAAGCTGTGCCCGATCTAATCCAACGCAAAACCGGCCATTGATCACTGCGATGGTTGCGGGAGTCGCGCCCTCTGCGTGCACGATCTGCTCAAGTCGTGCAGCCGTCTCGATGTTTTGCGGGCGCGGCAAGCCGTGGGCGATCACCGTGGACTCAAGCGCTACAACCGGTTTGCCAGCCGCAAGAGCGGCAGCGACATCCGGACTAGTAATAATTGGATTCTGGTCCATGATTGCGGTTAGTAACACTGCGTAAAGAAGGTGGACTCTATCTGAGCCGGCTTTGCCGACGAAGTCGACCAGCCTTGTTGATGAGTTCTGGTTCGTCGCAAAGCGACGCCTGAATTTAAAGGCCGGGCTAAATTCAAACCACCGCTACGCGGCGAAGCCCAAGACTTGCCCCGGTTTCTTCGGAGACTCTTTGGGTAAAGCCATCTGAGCCCATAATTGGTAATGTTCTAAGATCGTGTTGCTGCGTTTAAGATCGGGGCACTAGCCCGACCGTAAGGGAGGGCTCCCACACGGATCGCGACTGAGCCCTCCCTTACGGTCGGGCTAACGCCCCGGCAACACCCTAATAGGACATCACTCGATAAATTGATCCATTGCTGACGCGCAGGTACTGAATTCATGATGCCGAGATCGCTTCATTCTTATGCAGAATGAAAACTGTCCCGCCGGCGTCGCTCTTACTCCATTCGACCTTTGCATCGATCATGCTTGCGCGCGCGCGGATGTTCGCCAGGCCACGTCCGGAATTCTTTCGGGTCGCGCTTTCGGCAAATCCTCTCCCATCGTCTTCGATCCCCAATTCAAAAGCACTATCAGCAGACAGCGTGGCTTTCATCTTAACGTGTCGCGCTCCTGAGTGGCGGCAGATATTACTCAAAGCTTCCTGCGCGATGCGATAGATTTGAATCTGCGTGCTCGCCGGCAAGTTCAGTTTCTCATCCAGTCCATCATCACAGGTGAATTCGTAAGCGAATCTACAATTGGGCGCCGCGTGTTCCACGGCATGTGCCAACGCGAACTGCAACGCTGCGGAGAGTCCTACATTTTCAAGCGCCGACGGGCTCAGGTCTTCGCAGATGCGCCGCACTTCCTGCGAGATGGATTCGATCTCTGAGCGCAGCACCGTCGGTCGTGAAGGTGCGCGATTAGGACGCACATCATTCGCGCCGGTGGCCGGAAGTTGATCGACTAACAGCGCAAGATTTCTCAGATCGGCCAAAGTCTGATCGTGCAGATCGCGCGCGATGCGCCGCCGTTCGGCTTCGGTCTCGTTGGCAAGTTGCAGGCGCGCGCTGGCCAGGTCACGATTCGCCGCCGCCAGCTCTGCGCTGGTGCGATGAATGCGCCGGTTCTGAAAATATCCCCACGCGAGCGCGATTAGCGACAGCAGTAACAGCACGCCGAGCGCCGTCGAGGTCCAGGGAAACGGCGCCCCGGCGACGGTGAACGCAAAAGACAAGGGCTGCGACGGAACCAGGTCTTTAGTAAAAGCGCGCGCGACGATCTTGTACTTACCGGGTTTCAATCCCTCGATCGGAAACTGGGTGTCGTGCGAAACCTTTCGCCTGATCGAGTGCCCAGCCGCGTCATAAAGCGCGAAGGCATATTGAAACTGCTCGGGAAAAGTCCGGCTGCTGTTCGCGGTGACATCAAGCAGCAAAGTGTTCTGCGGATAATCAAGCTGCAAACCGGATCGCAGTTCGTCCGCTGTATGAATACGCTTGCTGATAATGCGTTCGGGTGACAGCGTGGGCGCGATGCGATCAGGCTCGTATCGCGCAATGCCGCGATTTGTGCCAATGATTACCGATTCAGCCTCTTGATCATTTCGCTCAGGCAAAATCGCAAACGCTCGTTGCGAAGGGAGACCCTGCTCGACATCCATGCGCGAAACGATCGCCCCGAACTGATCGTCGAGCGTAACTTTGAATATTCCGTCGCCGGCCGTGGCGCACCAAAGCTGCTTTGATTGATCATTGGCGAGATCGATCACGACGTCGCGGGCGGTAACGCCGGCAATGATTTCCTTCAGTTGATTCGACTGAAGTAAGAAGAGTCCTTTGCCGGTGCCAATCCACACCGCAGATGCATCGGCAACGATTGACCAGATCGCCTCGCCCTTTAATGAATCCAGCGAGTTATCAGTGCTCGTTTGACGGCCATCAAAAAAGAAAACGCCACTGGTGGCCGTGCCGATAAGCAGTCGATCGGTCCCGTCCGTTGCGAGCGTCGTCACTTCGCGCAGGCGAGCGTCTGCCGAAGGCTCTGGCCAAACCAGGGAACGCTGTGACGCTTGCAGTTTCTCAACTCCATAGCCGTACGTTGCGATATAGGTGACGCCGTTAACAGTTGCGATCGCGCGCACGCTGTCGCCTTGTGGAAGATTGTCACTACTTGCCGGAAGTCGCGTGAAAGCTGGCTCATTTGTTCCCAAAGAAACGCTGACGCCCGGATTATCACGTGTGGTAAAAAGACCTGAGGATGTAGCGACCAGAGCATTTCCCTTTGCAGCTTTGCCAATCGCATAAACAATTCTGCGGCCAATTTCAGCATGCGAATGCCATTTCCTTAGATTCGCATCGTAGACAAATAAGCCAGAGTTGGTTCCGGCGAACAGGTGCCCGTTTGCAGAGAACAGCGCGCGCACATAATTCGCACCGGCATCGGCGGAAATGTTTTCGGCGCGGATCGCGTGGGGATCGTAGCGGCAGACACCTTTGTCGGTGCCAAACCACACGACCTCTTCGCGATCGACGAAGACCGCGAAGACATGATCCGATCGCAATGCGCCGCCGGTTTCCTGAAAACTAAATCGTTCCGCCGGCTTACCATCGGCGACGTGGAAAGCACCGCGACCGTCGGTCGCCACCCAAATGTCATCTCCCGCCCCGCGCGCGATGAACGTTACCGGACCCGTTGCAGGGTTACTTTTCGCAGGCTTCATCAGATCAGTTTGGTCGAAGAGCGAGCTTTCTTCGCCACGCCCTTTGGCGCCAACCCACAGCCGCCCGCGCGAGTCTGTTTCGAGCGCATTGATAAAGTAACTGCGCGGCCGGCTCTGAATCTCTTTCACTTCGCCATTGTCGATCGTGATCAGTCCGCGACTCTGCGTGCCGGCATAAAGAGTGTTGTTAAGCAAAGCCAGACTCGTGATTTTCAAGAGGCCGGGATGGTCTTTGTCTGAACTTTGGAGTGGCTGATCGGGAATCGTGCGAACGGTGAAGATAACGGGCGGATTGCGCTCGGCATCAGTTACCGCAATACGCGAGGGAGCTTCGCGTTTGGTTTGACAATCAAAGATAACGCCATTCTCACTAGCCATTATGGCGCGCCCGCGCTGTGGCGAGATGATCGCGGTGATTACTTTTCCTTCACATTCTTTGATTGGATCAAACTTCTCGTTCGCGAATCGCGCCGCGCCGTTGTCAGTGCCAATCCACAGCGCGCCATCTTCGTCCGTCTTCAGAGCGAGTACCCGCCCTGATGGCAACCCGTCCGCAATCACCGCCTGCGTTCTGCGCCCATCGTATTTTGCCAGGCCGCCATCAGTCGCAAACCACATCACCCCATCCGGCGTCTGCGCGATGGCGTGCACGCGATCAGACGGCAAGCCGTGAAACAGAGTTACCGCACCCCATTGATGCAGATTCGCCGGCGGCGTGGCCGATGGCGACGGGGACGGCAGCGCGGATGGTGAGGGTTGAGCCGGTGGCGATGGCATTTCGTTTTGGGCTCGTGGCAGCAGCCCACGCGTTGACGCAGAAGGCAGTAAGCAGTAAGCAGAAAGCAGAAAAACTGTGAGCAGCGATGTAGCGCAAGTTGTTAACTTGCGACGCCCATTATTTTCAGTGCTCGCGGCTATGCCGCCGCACAGTGCGGTAAGCCTTTGGCTTGCAGTTAACTTTCTTTTTGATTTTGAGAGTGGAGGCTCAGCCTCGACGCTTAGACTTTTGGAATGTATGCGACGGTGAGGCAAAGCCTCACCATGTGCTGCGGCAGAGCCGCGAGAACACTCTTTCAAATTATTCTCACCTGGTTTCAACCAGGTGAAATCCGTGCCGATGATCTTTTCGAACCGTTTCAACGGTTTCCCTCGTCGCGCCGTTGCAGACCGTAAACCGTTAAAACGGTTAGCGGAAATTCATTGTCTTGTGAACACCCGGCTGAAGCCGCGTGTGAATGAGAGAAATCATTTCTTCTTTCCTGCTTCCCGCTTCTGCTCTTCAACAAACTTCTTTTGATCGCGTTCCAACCATCCTTCCAAATCCGCCGAAGCTTTTTCCAGCTCATCATTATTCAACAGCCCGCGACGCAGCGCTTCAAAAAACGCGCGCGTGCGCACGTTGTAGGCGAGTTTTTCATAAGCCTCATGCGGGGTGCCTTCGGAAAGCGAGACGAAAAGTTTTTCATAGAGTGTCGCGAGCCGGCTCTCAACTCCACGCAAACTCAAACTACACTTGCGCGCGATGGCCCAGTTGGACAAACCGAGCGCGAGATAGTAAAGCGCTTCGGCTTCGAACTCAGTCAGCAGCGGCCGCTTGAAAGAATCCTTGAAAGCCGGATCGATCATGTCGGCGCCATCCTCCAGCACCGCAGCCACGAAGCGAAGGAAACGCGACTCAGGATTGTTCTTGTGAATGAAACCGTAAGCGGGCGGCGGATCGACGGACTTAACTATCTTGCGAATCTCGTTGATGTAAATCTCGTGCGGAAACTGTGTCCAGAAGATGATTCGCGCTTCAGGATACTCGCGCCAGATCGCGCGGGCGGCTTTCACGCCCGAGAGCTTCGGCATCTGAATGTCGAGGATGCAAACCGCGGGCCTGTTTCGGAGCGCCAACGCAACTGTCTCTTCACCGTCGCCAGCTTCGAGTATGGGTTGATGCGAAGGAAAGTCGCGCTCGAGTATCTCGCGCAGGTAGGCGCGCTGGGCCACGTTGTCTCCAGCGATTAGGATGGACATTGGCGATGATTCTAAGCTTAGAAAAACGAAATAAGAAACGAAAGGATTATATTCGGATGCCTAAATGGAGTCGCGCAATGCTCATTCGCAGAACTCTTGTGAGGTTCGAGTAAGGAACTATGAGTTCAGGCTGGCCAAAACTATGCGAACTAACCTGATAGTCCTCGAAAGAAATCAATACGCCATCAGGAACGAGATTCCAGTTTCCGAAGTTAAAGCGTCGCGCTGCCGTGCCGTCATTAAACCAGTTGTCGCTGAATATCTCATAGGTGTCTTTCAGGTATTTTCGCGAGTAAGTCGAAAAGACTTTCAGATAACCACGTCGAAACACATCGCGGGCCGCCAGCCGCCTGTTCTTAAGAAGGTCGTAATTGATGGTCTCGTAATAATTGATCGGATGCATCTGACCCGCAGCCATTACCCGATGGGTTAATCGAAGACTGATGAGTTGTCTATTTGAGAAGTAAACATAGAACGTCAATTCTAATCCCTCCTTCAGCGACTTCTTCCGTTCTTTCTTCGCGCGTGGCTCAGCCCTGAGCTCAAGCCATCTGAACCTCCGGGCGTCAGCTGAAATCTTCCGCTTTATCCACTTGTTGAATCGCTTGACCGAGAGCTTAGTGCTCACGGCTTCAGGATATTTAGCTGACAATTCATAAGGACAATAACCGTCGTGCTCCTCCGAAATAGTGTGCGTTTTGAGAGCAAAAAGATTTTTCCACCTTTTTTCAATGAGCCGCGCTTGATTTGGTTTCTGAAACTTGCTTTCCAGCGTCAGTTCCGAGGTGGCGGCATTCTGCGCCGGCAGAACGCTTGTTGACGGGTTTCTTGCGGGCCGGCACGCAGCGACCGAGACGAGAATCACGACCATCAAGCAGATTCTAGAAAGCGCGTGCATCGCGCTGATACTGTGCTTAGCGTCATCATCGCTCAATGTGGCTCGCCACACTTAAGCGCTCGGCTGCGCCTGATGTGCATTCACCGTTCAACCTCCGACGACTCGCTTGGCTCCGTTAGGAGCCGAATGTTTATAGACCTGCCGCAATTGGAAGGACTCAACAAGCTCCTTTAGGAGCGGAATGTGGTGACGGAGATTTCGCTCCTAAAGGAGGCTCAATCTAATTCGCTGCT
>QHXH01000675.1:3220-5142 GCA_003222855.1 Acidobacteriota bacterium | reverse complement strand
CGCATAATCATCGATGGAGTCCGTGAAACGGACGGCTGAAGCTTCTGTCGCCCGCTTCGTGGGCTCAATTGTTGTCTGTGCTCGTTACCCAGCGCTGAAGCGCTGGGCTATTTTCGATCGTCGGCTGAAGCGGACTAAAACGCCCTCCGTGACGGTCGGGCTACTGCTCCGGATTCTTCGACTCTTCCAGCAATGCCTTCAAATATCTCTGCCAAATTGCGGCAATTGTATGCGTGCCGTGACCGCGAGTCTGATCTGTAATTGGAAGCATCACAAACCTGCCGCGCTTGACGCGTTTGATTTCCCTTTCAATCATTCCCAGCTCAGGCGGATTGATGAAGTCGTCCGCTGAGTTCACTGCAATTAACGGCGCTTTAATTGTTTCCAGTTTCGGCTCCGGATTGTATTCGCGCGATGAATCGATTTGATAAAGCAGATCGTTCGCATCCAGACGAGTGACCGCCGCCTTTAATCGATCTGCATAGAACTTGTCCGCCGCATCGCGCGTTGGCGCCTGCTTCTGCCAAAACAGAGGCGCGCTGCCGGCGATTAGCAAGAGATTCTCTGCCGACACGAGCGCGCGCATCGGCTGTGTCTTGTAGTCGCCGCCCTGCCAATCAGGATCGTCACGAATCGCATCCATCGCCATCCGACGCCAGATGCGATTGCGTCCGGCAATCTCAACCGGATTACTCGCCAGCGGCATCAAGGCGTCCATGAAATCGGGATAAGTCTCGCCCCAAACCCATGTCTGCATGCCGCCCATCGAGGTGCCCATCACCAGCCGCAAGTGATTGACGCCCAATTTCTTTGTCAATACTTCATACAGCGCGCCAACCATATCGTCGTAAGTGTAATGCGGAAACTTCGCGTGCAAGCCGTCGCTCGGCTTGCTCGATTTTCCGTGGCCGATGCCGTCGGGCAGGATGATGAAGTACTTCGTCGCATCCAGCAGTTGGCCCGGTCCAAACAGGACATTCGCGAAAGTTGGACTCAGCAAACTAGTGCCCGCGCCTCCGGTTCCGTGTCCAATCAGTACCGCATTGTTCGCCACGCCCGAGGCATCACGAGTTAAGGTTCCAATCGTGCGGTAATGAATTCTTAACTCAGGCAAACTCTCGCCGCTGCGAAAATGAAAGTTCTGAATTACGTAATCACCTTCGATGGGCGCGGGATAGTTTCTTTGTGGCTGAGTTGAATTTTGTCCCAGCGCGGTGCAACACGCAATAAACAACAGGCAAAGCAGGAAGACAGAACGCATAGCAGGCTCCTTCGATGGAAATTTGGCGCGTAGCTTAACACTGGCGAGGCCCTGTCAGAAGCCCGACCGTTAGGGAGGGCCAGCTAACCATGGTTGCCCTCGCTGACGCTCGGGCTTCTGACACAAAAGGAGGCGGACCGAATGATCGATCCGCCTCGCGATTGAAGAAAACAACCCACCCGCTACCGCAGGTGGTACCGACTATTACTTCGCTGCCGCTTGATTCGCCCGCACCGTCAAACGCGACTTCTGCCGCGCGGCAGCGTTGCGATGCAACACGCCTTTCTGCACGGCCTTGTCGATTTCAGAAACCGTCTTAGGTAGAAGTGCGCCAACCTGATTAGAGTCGCTTCCTTTCAGCGCGCTGCGCAGGTTTTTGATCGAGGTGCGCAACTTAGCGCGACTCGAACGATTGATAAGGCGGCGGCGCTCGCTCTGCCGCACCCGCTTTTCTGCTGATTTATGGTTAGGCATTCAAAACTCTCCGTTAATTCTTGACTCCATCGATTGCGGATAGCCGCAAAGGCGAAGTCAAGGACTATAGGGACGGCGAACCGCAGTGTCAAGGAGACCTTGCCGACCCGGTACTGATGCAGTTTGGCGAGGTGGCACGGGCGTCCCACCCGTGAAATCACGCGCAAGATGCGCGTGCCACATTAGT
>QHXH01000675.1:2021-3022 GCA_003222855.1 Acidobacteriota bacterium | reverse complement strand
TTTACGATCTCGCGCTCGCCGGTAGCTTCATTAATGTTGTTCAGCGTGATCAGCAGGCCATTTCGCCCATCGACATTAGTGCGCTGGTAACCGCTCGTCGAGCGCAGGTTGTTGCTGCCCTGCTGCAACGTGTTGATGAAATCATTCGTTGCCTGTTGCAGGTTTTGATACCTCGTTTGCGCGGTGCCAAAGTTCACTGCGTGAGTGAAAACCGCTTGCCCATTCGCCGAACCGTAGGCCCCGTTGGGCGCAAACCAGATTCCATTCTCATTCATCTCGCGCCAGTTGTCGGGCACGCTCACCGTGAAGGAACCTTCGTTGTAGGTGCGAAATCGCGACGACGGATATTCGACGCGGCCGCGTGGCGTCGTGTTTGGATATCCGGTGCGATCTCCGTTGGGATAACCCGAATCCTGGTTTGGATAGCGCCTCCCGCTGCGTTGAATCTCAGCCATCGTTTGCGCGCGGGGATAACCATTCAGCCGTTCCTGAATACTGCGGAACTGGCGATCGTCCGTGCGCGCGGCGATGTTTACGCGCAGGGATTGTGCTTCCTGATTGATGCGCGCGTAGCGATTCGAAGGGCTCGGGTGATCGCTCAGGAAGCCACCACCGCCGCCGCCCTGCTGTTCAAGCGTGCGAAAAACATTGGCCAGGTCGCGCGGATCATAGCCGGCATTCGCCATGATGCGAGCGCCAAGTAGATCGGCCTCGGTTTCGTACTCGCGGCTGAATTTTAAGAAGTAAGCACCGATCGGAAGTTGTGCCAGTTGTCCAGCCGCAGGGCCCGCCAGGATGGTTCCCAGAATTCCTGCGATACCGGCGCCCACTGCATACTTCTGCGCCTTGGTCGCTTGCGCGGTGCCATGACGCAGCGCGACGTGGCTCAACTCGTGGGCCATTACGCCGGCCATCTCGCCTTCGGTGCGCGCGGCCTGAATCATCCCGCGGTTTACGTACATCGGTCCGCCGGGCAAAGCAAAAGCATTTATATCGCTTGC
>QHXH01000675.1:1400-2009 GCA_003222855.1 Acidobacteriota bacterium | reverse complement strand
GATGCTGGAACTCGGGCGGGATGGCCGCGACCAACCGCTGGCCCACGCGTTCGACGTACGCGCCCACTTCCGCATCGCGCAGCAGCGGAAACTGCTGTTCCGCTTCGGCCGCTGCCTGGCGGCCCAATCTCACGTCATCTTGAGGCTTAAACTTGTTGGGGTGATAAGTGATTTTGGTTTGCGCGAGAGACGCAAGCGGCATCAGGACAATCGCTACAGCGATCTGTAAAGCTAGCCACGCAGTCACTTTTCGATAGGTAAATCCGTTCATTTTGTTACTCCCAGAATTTGTTTTGCGATTGAGAGGCAACGTTTCGTTCCATTCGATGACTGTCAAACAAACAAGTTGCCAGCCGCTGCACAAACAAGATCAATGCCAGAGTCCCACGGAGCAAAAGCTGCTTGCGTAAGGCGCCGAAGGACCGCGGATTACGGCACTAAAACGGCTGACGCGCCAGCGCCGGTCACAATCTTGCAGCCGAGTTGCAACGCGTTTGCTCCGATTTCGGTCAGGCAAGACGGATTTGGTTCAGCCGTTACCAGAGTCAATGTCCCAGGCACCGTTGTGGAGCGCAAACTCTTAGTTTGGGCGCAAGCCGTCAGTTTGCG
>QHXH01000675.1:0-1345 GCA_003222855.1 Acidobacteriota bacterium | reverse complement strand
AATCTTTTCATCAAGCCACTTCGTTGCCTCTTCCAGCGGCGCCACGTGAAACGGCTTTCCTTTCCACACACGGATGATTGCGATTACCAAAAAAATGGTGCTGGCCAATTGAAACAAACTGCTGCCAGTCCAGCGGCCGGAAACCAAACCGGCGAAGGTTAGTAACATGGTGATCCCGGTAATAACGATCTGTAATGCCATTCCCTGGGCCGCATGAAACCGCACCTTTGATTCAGTTCGCGGGACCAGCAGGAGTTCCGCGACCGCTGCCACGATTGCCAGCCAAAAAGGCAGGTACGGCAAGATGAGTGCCCATCGTTCAGGAATGCCAAGACCCGAAACCTTATTTGCTTCCGGCTTGTAAGTGACCGGGATGGGGGGCGGCTGATATACATTCAGCGGGGACACCGGTGGCGGCTGATAAATATCCGCTGACTGGAGCCGTGGTGCTTCGTACGTCGTCGATGCCCGCGGCGGCGGCGGAACAAAGACAGACGGATAGGAAGTGACTTTGTCGTCGATGCGACGTGTGGGGGCTTCGTCGCTAATCTGCGCCCGCGATGTTTCAGGAGTACTGCGCGCGATAGGACGGGTTGGCCCGGCAATATCCTCTGTCGCTCCGCCCGTGCGATTCCGTTCGAACGATTCGTGGGCGCGATCCGCAACGCCTTCGTCGAGTGGATTCGTATCGTATTTGGTGCGCTTCGGCTCCATGCTAAGAGTTCTACGAGAGCCTTAACCGTCTGGTTTCATTGGTCGAGATCGTCAGTGATTTTGTATGCGATCGATTCCCAACCTTCCTGTTCCCTGATGCGAAATGCGCGCACGCAAGGCTCTTCGCTTCCCAGTCCGACAATAAAGTAAACCGCCGATGGGTAGTAGGCAAGGCGCACGTCTGTCTGCGACGGTTGCGGATCAGTTGCGCGCGGATGAGAGTGATAGATCGCGATTAATTGCTCGCCGCGCTCACGCATCGTGCGCTGTGCCAAAAAAAGATCTTCGGGCGCGGCTTCGTAAGTGACTAAAGGCTGGACAGCCACGTTGCGCGCGCGATAAATGCTGCGCGCCGTGCCCTCTGCCGAGCCACCAATCAATCCACAGCATTCTTGGGGCGATTCTTCGCGCGCATGCGCGATGATCTGATCCACGTGTTTTTGCTTAAGATGAACGACCATCGATTAAAGATGAAATAGATCGCGCTGGAAAGAAGCGACTGATGTCGCTCCTAAAGGAGCTTTCCAGAAAGTGGATGGCGGCGAGTTCTATAAATATTTCGTCCCTAACGGGACGAAAACAGTATTCGGATGGGACTCGCAACACTTATTTCGATTCGCGAAATCGCAAC
>QHXH01000184.1 GCA_003222855.1 Acidobacteriota bacterium | reverse complement strand
CCGCGCATATCTTCCAGGGTGATCAACCCGCCATGACGTTTCAGATCGTCAACGATCATCCGCGCCGTTTGACCTTGATAGAATTCGTTTGGCCCACGCTGTTGCAAACGCGCGAAGGTCGCGGCGAGATCGGGCTGCACAAACAGATCGCCTTCGTTATAGAACTTGCCGTTGTTGAGATAGATCCGTTTCGTCTCTGCGTACTTTGAGAGATATTCGCGGTTGCCGCGCAAACCGCGCGCGAGCGTATTGGTTACCGTAAAACCATTCGCCGCCAGCCGCCGCGCGGGTTCGACGATGCGATCCGTAATTCTTAAGAGCTAATTCCATCCCGCGCACCGTGCCGGGCACGCCCGCGGCGCGATAACCTTCAATCGATCCGCCTTCGCCTTCGATCACGTTGCCGTTCTTATCCAGATAAATGTTTCGCGTCGCTCCGGCGGGCGCCATTTCACGATAGTCGATGGCCGTCGTGCGCCCATCTTTCAAGCGGATCATCATGAAACCGCCGCCGCCCAGGTTTCCCGCCGCCGGATGCGTGACCGCCAGGGCAAACGCGACCGCAATCGCCGCATCGACTGCGTTGCCGCCGTGCTTCATGACCTCGACACCGACGCGCGAAGCAACTTCATTTGTCGAAGCGATGACGCCGTGGCGCGCCCGCACCGGTTCGCGCGAAGCGGCCGCAACGGCAAAGTTGTCAGCGATGCGTGCCGGCTGAAGAGAGAGCGATAACGAAAAGCAAATGAGTAGCGAGGCCGTTATGCAAGTTCGAATGATTCTTCGTTTAGATTGCTTCATGTCTATCTCCGCGCGCAGCGTTGGTAATCATCGCTCCTTTATGGGAGCGAGATGTTTATAGAACCGCCGGTGGAATAAATCAACAAAGCTCCGTTAGTTTGCGCTTCGTGTCAGAACCGGAAGCGGTAGCGACCGGATCATAC
This sequence comes from Acidobacteriota bacterium, assembly GCA_003222855.1. Classification (GTDB taxonomy): domain Bacteria; phylum Acidobacteriota; class Blastocatellia; order Pyrinomonadales; family Pyrinomonadaceae; genus UBA11740. The sequence goes on along the minus strand of QHXH01000184.1, from coordinate 9,841 downwards.
GCTCAAACTTAAGGGATACGGCGCAGCTTCTGTCGCCCGCTAACGCGGGCTAGGAATCTTTTGGGCGCTCCTTTATAGGAGCGAGATGTTTATAGAACCGCCGGTGGAATAAATCAACAAAGCTCTGTTAGGAGCGGAATGTAAATCGAAAACTACATTTCGCTCCTACCGAGCTTTTCAATTGAGAAAACACGGCCGGTGCTATAAACATTTCGTCCCTAACGGGACGAGGCAAAGGGCAATTTCACAAGAAAGGTTACGCAATGAATCGTCCGGGCGACAGCATATTCTCCGGATCAAGTTGCTGCTTGATTCGCTTCATCAAGTCCGTCGCTGAGCCGAAACTTCCCCAACTGTCGATCTCGTTTTTGATCTCTGCGGGCGCTCTTTCGACAACCAAACTGCCGCCGAGATTTTCCGCCCTTCGCCGCAATCGCTCAAGCGCCCGCACCGCCTCGCCATGATAGACGGGTGTGCGGGCCATCGCGCGCAACCGGCCATCACCCAACCCGGCCTGCCATTGAAGCCCTATGTGCGAGGCTTCATCCTGCTCGAGCGATGCGACATCATCGAGAAAAGAAACCAGATCGCTCGGACGCATGATCACGCGCCAACTGAGATCGTTTACGGCTTGCGTCGCGGCATTGCTGAGGCCGAGCCAAAGGTCATCATCTTCGTCATGAGTGACGCACGTGATATTTGAATCCTCGCGAAGCTCTTTCAATGCGCTCGCCGTTTCCGTAACTACAGCCCGCGATGATCCGGCGAAGCGAATCATCAGCACAGACTCGCCTGCGCTGACAGTGATGCCCAGTTGTTTCGCCAGGGAAGCTGAAAGCAATTCAACCGCGACCGGAAAAGACTCGCGCGCGATCGTGCGGCCAACAGTTACCAGCGATATCAACGGCCCGGAGGAGACGATGGTTCTGGTTTCCGAAGGCACAGGTCGGAGCTTGAAAGTTACTTCCGTAATCAGGCCCAGCGTTCCATAACTTCCGGTAAACAGTTTGCACAGATCATAGCCGGCCACGTTCTTAACAACATTCCCGCCGGCCTTGATCGATCGGCCGTCGGCGAGAATCGCGCGAAGGCCGATAACGAAAGATCTCGGTGCGCCGTAACCCATTTGCTGCGGCCCGGATAATCCGGTAGCGACCACGCCGCCCACAGTCGCCGTGCCGTTATCCGGAGGATCAATCGGCAGCCACTGTCCTTTTTCACGCAAGCGATTTTGAAATTCCCGAAAGGTTAAGCCTGCCTCGGCGGTCGCCACCAAATCGGCCGGCTCGTGTCGAATCATTTTTGTCAGGCGGCGAGTCGTAAGAACCAGGTTCGAGCGACTGAGAACATTTCCGGCGTCGATAAAAGTCGCAGCGCCCGCTGGAATAACCGCGAAGCGCTCTCTTCTGGCGAGCATCATGACCGTAGCAGCCTCTTCCGCCGTGGCCGGCGCCACTACCAACGCGCGCTCAGAAATCTCGACTTCATACGTATCCGCTAAACTGGTTTCGGAAAATTTGATTACATTTAATACGCCCGGCGAGACCTGTGCCCCGTGTCGCTCTTGAATCTAGCGAGGGCGTGTCAGAAGCCCGCGCGTGAGCAAGGGCCGCGTTGCCCTCCCTCACCGCCCCACCCCAAGCGGGCTGCCCGCTTGGGGACCCCGGTGTCGGGCTTCCGACACCGTCGTCTGAAATGCTCGCAGTCGCCACCGCCCGCGCTTCGCCGCAACCTCTCGGTAGCGGAATGATCTTGCCTGGATTACAAAGGCCTGATGGATCGAAGGCCGCGCGCACGCGCAACATCACATCCATATCATCATCGGAAAAAATCAGCGGTAGATAACCACTCTTATCCAGGCCAACGCCGTGCTCGCCCGTAATCGACCCCCCGGCGCGCACACATGCTTCCATAATTGCGCGACCCGCTTGGCGTACGTTTTCCAAATCATCACCGCGCCGCAGATCAAAACAGATCAGCGGATGCAGATTGCCGTCGCCGGCATGAAAGACGTTTGCGAGTTGCAGATGATATTGCGCGCTGATGCGATAGGTTTCCGCGAGCACTTCAGGCAGACGCGAACGCGGCACGACCGCGTCCTGAATCATGATGTCCGGACTGAGACGGCCCACGGCCCCGAATGCGCCTTTACGCGCCGCCCAAAGTTTCTTTCTATCTTTGTCGTCAGTTGCGCTGCGAACAGAACGCGCACCGTGCTCGCGAAGAATCGCCGCGGCTTTCTCGGCCGACTCGTCGATTCCCGCTTCAACGCCGTCGAGCTCGACCAGCAGCACTGCCTGCGCATCCATAGGCAGCCTGGCGGTGAACACGCTCGCTTCGATCGCGCGAATGATCGCGTTATCCATCATCTCGAGCGCGGCCGGCAACATTCCCGCGGCGATGATCGCCGAGACTGCGCGGCTCGCATCATCAACGCGAGAGCTTCACCGTCGCTTCGGTGGCAATGCCGAACGTACCTTCTGAACCGACAAATGTGCCCAGCAGATCGTATCCGCATTTGTTGTAGTCCAGGTCGACAATCGATCCATCGGATAAAACGACGCGTGCCCCCACCACGTGATCGGTCGTGGTGCCATATTTCAGGCAATGAATGCCGCCGGCGTTTTCCGCAATATTGCCGCCGATGGTGCAGGAAGGCTGACTCGAAGGATCGGGCACATAATAGAGGCCGTGATGAGCAACTGCGCGCGACAACTGCGCGTTGACCAGGCCAGTCTGCACGCGCGCGATTCGGTTCTCAGGATCGATGCTGAGAATTTTTCGCATCCGCGCCAGCTCGATCACGACTCCGCGATCGATAGCCAGAGCGCCGCCTGACAATCCAGTGCCGGCGCCTCGCGGAGCGAAGCTGACACCTTCGTTCCGTAGTAACTCTAAAACTTCTGCGGTCTCTTCTGTTGAGTTAGGAAACACCACCGCGCGTGGCAGGTGCTTGTGCTGCGGCAAGCCGTCACATTCATAGACGAGCAATTCATCTCGCTCTGAAAGAACATTTTCATCACCAACGATGTCACGAAGCTCTTCAACGAGCGGGTCTTGTCCTTCGATCTGCTGTTTGCTTATCGCCATGAATTATTTCACATCGCTGGAAGATGTGATGATACACTACCGCCCGCTTTGCTTAGAACGTGTCAGAACCGCGAGCAGTAGCGACCATCATAGACACCCAACTCGCAAATAAAATTTGATTCCGGATGTTCTCTTACAGTTGAATCATGATCCGGTCGCCACCGTTCGCGGTTCTGACGCAATGCGCTTCGCGATGAAAAGAACCTTTCTGTTGCCGTTGCTTTTGACGTTGCCTTTGTTCATGTCAACCAGCTTGATCACACGTGCAGATAAACCGGCGGTAGTAGCCGACTTGATAATTATCAACGCCAAAGTCCACACGTTGGATCCGAACCAGCCCAGCGCTGAAGCCATTGCGGTCCTGGCAAATCGTGTCGTCGCGATTGGTTCGACGAAGGAAATTCGCAACCTTGCCGGCGCAAACACACGAGTGATCGATGCGAAGGGACAACTCGTATTGCCGGGTTTCAATGACGCGCACGTTCACTTCATGTCAGGCGGTTTTCAGTTGTCGAGCGTCGACCTGCGCGACGCAACCACGCCACAGGAATTTGCCGAGCGTATTCGCGACTTTGCGGCAAAGCTTCCCGAAGGAAGATGGATCACGGGCGGCGATTGGGATCACGAGCGCTGGCCGGATGCGAAATTGCCGGCGAAAGAATTGATTGATCAGTACACGCCAAAGACTCCCGTCTTCGTTAACCGTCTCGACGGCCACATGGCCCTGGCGAATAGTCTCGCTTTGAAACTCGCCGGTGTTACGCGAGAGACGAAGGATCCGGACGGCGGCGTGATTGTACGCGATCCGAAAACCGGCGAGCCGACCGGCGTTCTTAAAGACGCCGCCCAGAGTTTTGTCTGGAAAGTTTTCCCACCGCCGAGCTTCGAAGAGAAACTAGCGGCCGCGCGGGCGGCCACAAATCACGCGGCGAGCGTCGGCGTGACCAGTGTTCAGGACATGTCCGCGGGCGCTGATGTCGGTGTGTATCAATCGCTGCTCGATCGTGGTGAATTAAAGAATCGCATCTATGCGGTGTGGCCGCTGCCGAGTTGGGATCGTCTGGCGCGCACCGGAGTTCGCGCGCATTTCGGCAGTGCGATGCTGCGCACCGGCGGGTTGAAAGGTTTTGCCGATGGCAGTCTGGGCTCAACCACAGCCCTCTTCTTCGAACCATACAACGATGCGCCAAACACGAGTGGCATTCCTGGCGAGGAAATGTTTCCGGCGGGCGCGATGCTCGAACGCGTGCGCGGCGCCGATCGCGCCGGCTTGCAGGTGATCATTCACGCGATTGGCGATCGCGCAAACGACACTATTCTTTCGATCTACGAACAAGTTGAAAAAGAAAACCTTGATCGGGATCGTCGCTTTCGCATCGAGCATGCTCAACATCTGCGCGCGCAGGACATTACGCGCTTTGCCCGCGACAAGGTCATCGCTTCGATGCAGCCCTATCACGCGATTGATGATGGCCGGTGGGCTGAGAAACGAATCGGGCATGAACGCGCGAAAACAACCTACGCATTTCGATCGCTACTTGATGCGGGCGCAACGTTGGCGTTCGGAACCGACTGGACAGTAGCGCCGCTCGACCCGGTGTTGTCGATTTACGCCGCCGTGACCCGTCGAACTTTGGACGGGAAGAACCCGAATGGCTGGATTCCCGAGCAGAAGATTACGGTGGCAGAAGCCGTGCGCGCCTACACGATCGGCTCGGCTTATGCTGAATTTCAGGAGCACGAGAAAGGTACGATTGCGCCGGGCAAACTGGCCGACCTCGTGATTCTCTCGCGCGATATTTTTAAGATCGATCCCAAAGAGATCGAGAAGGTCACAGTCGTGATGACCATCATGGATGGTCGCGTGGTTTATGAACGATGAGGAAACCACGGATGAACGCAGATAAACTCAGATGGACAAGAAAACCACAGATCATCTATGCATTCATAACAGCCGATTACCTTCTCAGTCACTCAATCGATTTCCGATTTGTGTCCATCCGTGTTTATTCGCGGTTTCAGTTTGAAGTAGTTTCACGAGAGTCTGAATAATATCGCGCGAGTCGATACCCAAGAAAGATCAAAAATCCCACCGCCGCAGCGATCGTCGCGGCAACCGCCTCGTACAAAGTGCTGTTCATCAGCAGCCAGACGGCCAACACCAGCGATAACACTGCGATGATCGAACCGCCCGGAAGTCTAAACGCGGCTTTCGGTGCGTCCGCGCGCCTCCTCAGAACCGGCAAAGCTGCACACGTAACTGCATAAGTCACCAGCCGCGCGATCGCGCTAATCGTCAACGCCGCTACGAAGGAACTCTTCAGTGTCAGCACTAACATCACTGCGGCGGTACTGATGATAGACGGATGAGGAGTAAAGAATCTTCGGTGAACCTGAGCAAGAAATGCCGGCAGTTGTTCGCGTTCAGCGAGTGCGAATGGAATTCGCGATCCCGAAAGCACCAGCACATTCAAATTGCCGGCAATCGAGATGATCGCGCCCGCGGAAATGAGCGCGGCGCCCGCAGTGCCCATGAATCTTTGGCCCGCGTCGGCGAGCGGCTTTGTCGACGTTCCCAATCCGGGGAGCGTGCCAATGCAAACCACCTGGATCAGGATGTAAGTGAAAGTGACAACCGCGGTCGCGATCAATAAAGCCTGCGGCATATTCTTCTGCGGATTGCGAATCTCGCCGGCGGGAATCGTGGCCATCTCGAAACCCGTGAAGGCATAAAGCAGCAACAACACCGATTGTGAAAACGCGCCCGTCGCCGGACGCACACCCAACGCAAATGCATGCGGGTTGAGAAAGAAAAGACCGATCGCGATGAAAATGAGCATCGGCATGAGCTTGCCTATCGTGAACACGTCACCGGCAATTGCCGCTTGCCGCACTCCCAGAATGTTGATGGCGGTAAGCGCCAGCACAACCAACACGATCACGATCGCTCGCGGCCAGGCGTTGTTAGCTGCGGGCCAAAAAAAAGCAAGATAACTGACCATCAAGTTGCAGTTCGCCGCAAACGCTGTGAGACGCGCGAGCCAACTTAGCCAGCCCACTTCGAATGCGACGGTGGGGCCAAAGGCCGCGCGCGCGTACGTGTATGGACCACCTGTTTCATCAAAGCGGCTGCTTACTTCAGCGAAGCAAAGAATGATCAGTAGAACTACGAACGCGCAAGCGAAGAACGCAATCAAACTGTAGGCGCCGATCAGGGAGTAAGCTTTCGCCGGCAAGCCAAAAATACCGGCGCCGATGACGGCGTTAACTGTGAAGGCAACCAGGTCCCATTTTCGTATGCCGCGGACGAGGCCTTCGTCGGAAAGAGATCTATTTGTCATTGGTCATTGGACATTTCTCATTTTCCATTTGATTGCGTGGGTTGAGCAGGTGTGCATCAGCGCGCGCGCAAGGGATTCGCCACTCGTACGCACGATGTGAGTCTCCCCGGGTTTCATTGGAGTCACACCTAAATGACCAATGACAAATGTCAAATGAGAAATGATAAATAGTTCTTTATTGCTGTCGCAGATTCGACAGCGCTTCTCGCGCGACTTCTTTGTCGTCGAAATGAAAAACTTCGCGGCCGATGATTTGATAATCTTCGTGACCCTTGCCGGCAATCAAAACCAGATCATCAGTGCGGGCTTGTGCGATTGCCCGGTGAATTGCTTCACGACGATCAGCAATTTTTTCATAAGGCTTTCCGGTCGTCTTAATTCCCTCTTCCGCATCGGAAAGAATTTGATTTGCATCTTCGGTGCGGGGATTGTCTGAGGTGAGAATCACGACGTCACTGAGAGAACCCGCCGCTTCGCCCATCGGCGCGCGCTTCGATCGATCGCGATCGCCGCCGCAACCAAACACCGTGATGATTCTGCCCTTTGTCACTTCGCGCGCCGTGCGCAGAACATTCAACAGCGCGTCGTCACTGTGCGCATAATCAACGACGACCGCGAAATCACCGTCGTGAGGCACGCGCTCAAATCTTCCCGGCGCGCCGGTGCATTTCTCCAGCGCTTTCCTGATCACATCCAGCGAATATCCAAGTGCCAAGCCGGTCCCCACCGCCGCCAGGGTGTTGTAGATGTGCGGTGGTCCAACCAGCGGCGAATGAAATTCAATCTCGGCGTCGGGCGTGTGCAGTCGAAATCGCATTCCATTCAGCGAGAATTCAGGATCGCGCGCGGTGATATCAGCTTCAGACTTGACCGCATAACGAACGACCCGCAGCCCTTCTTTCTCAAGCCGATCGGCCAATTCAATTCCATGGCTGTCATCTACATTAATAACGGAAGTCTTGGGCCGCGATCCCAAACGCCCATCAAACAGACGCTGCTTCGCGTACCAGTAATTTTCCATCGTCTTGTGATAGTCGAGATGGTCGCGCGTGAGATTAGTAAAAACGGCGACCGCATAATCCAGCTCATCACAGCGATGAAAATCCATCGCTTGTGAAGAGCATTCCATCACCGCTGTCTGGCAACCGATCTCAACCGCCTGCCGCAACAGACGCTGCATGTCAGTTGCTTCTGGCGTAGTACGGTCCGCCTTTTTTCGCTCTTTTCCGAGCCGGTATTCGACTGTTCCCGTCATGGCGACCGGCTCGCCCGCAGCCTCCGGAATCGAGGCAATCAAATACGCACACGTTGTTTTTCCATTTGTGCCGGTGATGCCGGCGAGATTCAGTTCGCGCGATGGATGATGATGGACTTCGGCGGCAGCGAGGGCCATCGCGCGGCGCACGTCGTTCACCTGAATCCATGCGCCGGCAAAATCAGCTGGCCGTGCCATTTCTGAGATAACGCCGAGCGCGCCTTGTTCCATGACCTGCGGAACAAATTTATGAGCATCGAATAACTCGCCGCGCACCGCGACGAACAAACTTCCACTCTTCGCCTGGCGCGAGTCATGCGTCACGTCAATTACGGCGGCTTGCTCGTCTCCACTCAACTGGCCGCCAACTGTTTTGGCGATTTCACCGAGGGTTACTGGCCGTGTGTCCTCAGCGCTGGTTGTATTGCTCACGATTCGGAGTTGAATTCTACGTAGTCACACCCGAAAAGTCATCCGCGATAAATTCCGTGTACTGGTGCAGATGGTATTTTCATTCACACCGTGGCTTCAGCCCGGTGATCAGCGTGACTTCTGATTCATATAGCCGTTTGAAACGGCTTCCGCTGGTAGTGCGCAGGAGAAAACCGTTGAAACGGTTCACCATCACTAAGGCCGGCGGGCCAATCACCGGGCTGAAGCCACGGTGTGAATGAGACACTCTCGTCTGAATAAGATGTGAGTAGATGAGAATTGCTCTTTCCGATCAAAGCCGCGCAAGATCCGCCCGGGCGCGCGCGATAGTCTGTTGTGTCGAACCACGTTGTCAACTTCACCCGCGTGCGCTTTAGATTTTAAAGTAAGAGCTGGACAGCTCTTAACCGAAGGATTAGGATTTCTCGTCCTGCAAATCCTGCAAACCAGATGGTGAAATCATAATGACCAGAATTTCACTGGCGTTAACCGTGGCGGTTCTGATTCTCGCTTCTTCGCCGCCACACACAAGCAGTGCGGCCACTGCCGAATACAACATCATTATTCGGAACGCTCTTGTACTTGATGGGTCTGGAAGGCCAGGCATCCACGCCGACATCGCCATCCTCGGTGATCGCATCGACCGGATCGGCAATTTACACGGCGCAAGAGCAGCGCGAGTCATCGATGCGCGCGGGCAAATCGTTGCGCCCGGTTTTATCGATATGCTGGGCCAATCCGAAGCATACGTGCTGATTGATCCGCGCGCGATGAGCAAGGTCATGATGGGCGTCACTACCGAGATCACCGGCGAAGGCGAATCCATCGCTCCGGTCAACGATCGAATTCTGAAAGAGCAGGAGGATTTCAATCGCCGCTTCAATCTCACCGTTGATTGGCGCACGCTCGGCGAGTACTTCAAACGTTTAGATAAACAGGGAGCGGGAGTAAATCTCGGAACCTTTGTGGGCGCGACACAGGTACGCGAATACGTTATCGGATACAATGATCGGCCGCCAACGGCGGATGAATTGACTCAGATGAAAACCCTCGTCGCAGACGCGATGAAAGACGGCGCCCTCGGGGTTTCAACTTCGCTTCAATATGTACCCGCACGATTTGCGCAGACGGATGAAATCGTCGAGCTGGCCAAAGTCGCGCATCAATACGGCGGCATTTACATCACGCATCAACGCAGCGAAGCCAACGCCATCGACGATTCAATGAAGGAAGTTTTCGAGATTGCCCGCCGCGCCAACATTCCTGCCGAGATCTGGCACTTCAAAACCGCTTATAAGAAAAACTGGGGTCGCATGCCTGAGATGCTGCGCCGCATCGAAGCAGCGCGCCGCCAGGGATTGAAGATCACTGCGGACGTTTATCCATACGTAGCCGGTAGCACCTCGCTCAGCGCTTGCCTGCCGCCGTGGGCACTGGAAGGCGGGACGGATCGAATGATCTCGCGTTTGAAAGACACGGCCACACGTGAACGGCTGAAAAAGGAAATAACAACGGACTCCAGGGATTGGGAGAACATCTATCTTGGCAGCGGCGGTCCCAGCGGAATTCTGATTGGATCAGTTGTCAATCGCGAGCTTGAGAGCTGGCAAGGCAAGCGGCTTTCAGAAATCGCTGAAGCGCAAAAGAAAGAGCCTTTGGATGCTCTGTTCGATTTTATTATCGCGGATCATGGCCAGACGGGCGCGATTTTCTTCATGATGCA
>QHXH01000183.1 GCA_003222855.1 Acidobacteriota bacterium | reverse complement strand
TCCTGAGTACGAACATCGGCCCGGCCAGATAGACATGGCCCAGGCTGTGTTGCGCGCGTTCGAGCAGAAGCGTCATCTGATCGTCGAAGCCGGAACCGGGACTGGCAAGACGCTCGCTTATCTCGTGCCGGCGATCGCTGCGGCCTGCGGCAGCGGCGCGCGCGTCGTCATCTCGACCGGCACCAAGAATTTGCAAGAGCAATTGATGGATAAAGACATTCCGTTTCTGCAGGAGACGCTGCCGGCAAAGTTTCGCGCGGCGGTAATGAAGGGACGGAACAACTATGCGTGTCTGCATCGGATAAAGCGCGCCGAGAGCACGCCGTTTCTTGAAGGGCTCGACCAGATCGATCAATTCGATGAAGTCTTTCGCTGGGTCACCCGGACTGAGACCGGCGACCGCGCCGAGCTTTCAAATCTGCCGGAGAATCTTCCTTTCTGGCGGCACATCGACGCGCGATCGGATACCTGCCTCGGTCAGAAATGTCCCGACTACGAACCGTGCTTCCTCACGCGCATGCGCCAGCGCGCGATCGATGCTGATGTGATCGTCGTGAACCATCATCTGTTTTTTGCTGACCTGGCCTTGCGAAATGGCGCCTATGGTGCCGTGTTGCCGGATTATGCGGCGGTGATTCTTGACGAAGCGCATCAGATCGAAGATGTCGCGTCAGAATATTTTGGATCCGGAGTATCGAGTTATCAGCTCGACGATCTGCTGCGAGACGTAAGTTATTTGAAGATCGAGGATCGCGAAACGGAGAAAGAATTAGCACGAGTGAGCACGCGAATTCAGCGGTTCGCTGACCTCTTCTGGATTTCATTTCATGAAGGTCGCGCTTTGGATGGGAGATTTGCGCTGACGCCGCGCGTAGCGCAAGTTGCTAACTTGCGTTCCGATCAAAACGAAGAGGACGAATCACAAGTTAACAACTTGCGCCACAACGACGCTTATCATGCCCTCGACAATGCGCTGAATCGTCTCGAAACTGCGCTCGATATTTTAAAAGACGCGCCGGCGGATGCAGAAAACATTTTGCGGCGCACGCGTCAGCTTCGCTTCGATCTGAACTTTATCGTCTCAGCTTCAGACAGGCAATTCGTTTACTGGCTGGAACGGAGAGGCCGCGGCGTTTTCCTGCGCGCCTCGCCCATCGACGTTTCAGGTCTGTTGCAGGACAAGCTGTTCGAAAAAGTGCCGACAGTGGTGCTCACCTCAGCCACGCTTTCCAGCGGGGGCAACTTTAGATTTATTCGCGAACGGCTGGGCCTCGATGAAGGTGAAGAAATGATCGCGGAATCGATCTTCGAATTTGAAAAGCAGGCGGTGCTTTACCTGCCGTCGCAGATGCCTGACCCGCGCTCGCCGCAATGGGGTGCGGCGGCGGCTGAACAGGTAATCAAGATCGTCAACGCCACCGAAGGGCGCGCCTTCGTGCTTTCGACGAGTAACGCCGGCATGAATGAAATGTTCGAGCGAGTAGCTTCACAGATCGATTATCCATGTTTCGTGCAAGGCAGCGCATCGAAGGGTGAACTGCTGAAACGATTTCGGCAGACACCGAATGCCGTGCTCTTTGCAACCTCGAGTTTTTGGCAAGGTGTCGACGTGCGCGGCGAGCAGTTGTCATGCGTCATCATCGACAAGCTGCCCTTCGCAGTGCCAAGCGATCCGATCATCGCCGCCCGGCAGCGTCATATCGAAGAGCAAGGCGGTTCGAGCTTCTACGAATACAGCGTGCCGCAGGCGATCATCAGTTTGAAGCAGGGTCTTGGGCGTTTGATTCGCAGCACTACAGATCGAGGAGTGTTAGCCGTGCTGGATCCACGTCTGCGAACGAAGATGTATGGACAGATGTTCTTGAAGAGCTTGCCGCCCTGTCGCGTCACCTCGAATGTTGATGAGTTGATTCGTTTCTTCGCGGTTGAGTCGGCTGCCTCCGCATGATGAGATCAGAACCGGGAGCGGTAGCGACCGGGTATCGAGTGAGACCAGTATTCGCCGCGACGCTGACCCGGTCGCTACCGCTCCCGGTACTGACTTTATTGCATTGCGAAGTTGCACGGCGGAACCTGGCGTGCCAGACTTTTCCCATGCCCGGACAATTTGAAGTCATGATCGAGCGCAACTTTTCCAGCGCGCATCAACTGCGTGGCTACAAAGGGAAGTGTGAGAACCTGCACGGTCACAATTACAAGATTGAGATTTATGCGCGCGGCAGTGAACTGAATAACATCGGCTTGCTTGTCGACTTTGTTGAGTTGAAGCAAGCCGCGGACGAACTTGTGACGTATCTCGATCACAAAAACCTGAACGAGTTAGAGCCTTTCGTCGAGGCGCAGAATCCTTCGGCTGAAAACGTGGCGCGGTTTGTGCTCGAAAGACTGGCCGCGAAAATCGATGATGATCGCGTGCAAATTTATAAGGTGAAGTGTTGGGAAACGCCGACGAGCGTGGCGACGTATCAGGTTGACTAAAGCGAAAAGGATCGGCCACAGATGGACACGGATTAACACAGATCAGCAATGAAACATATTCATATCCGTGTAATCTGTGTGAATCTGTGGCTGCTAATCTTCCCCAATTTCTTCCAGGTACTCTTCAAACAATTCGCGATCCCGCGGTTTCATGCGGCTGATGCGCGCGCCAATCAAATAACCCTCTTCCAGTTTTTCATAACGCACCGGCGTCGCGTGTATCTCGAGCGACAGGCCGTTCGGAAGATCGAGTTCGATAGCCATCGAGCCTTCGCCGCCCATCAAATATTGTTCGTCGATGTTCTGGGCATGCAGAACCACGGCGAGTCCGTGCTTGCTAATGTTCAGCGTGTGCCCGGCGCATGCGCGCAAGTGCTGCACGCCACTCTTCGTAGCGTCCGCTTCGCGCAGCAGCACGCTGAACTCCAGTCGCGCCTGGAGGTTTACGTCCAGTCTGGGAGATTGTCGGCGATCTTCAGGGTAAGATGGCACGGTCGGGTTCCTTTCGATTCCTAAATCTCAATTCTGAATCTCAAATTTGAAGTGTTTCCGGGCGGACTGATTAATTTGCGCTGACTGCCTCCAGCCCGATCTTATATTTCTTGATCTTGCTGTAAAGGCGCGGCCGGTAAATGCCGAGCATGTTCGCGGCTTTCTGTTTGTTTCCGCCGGTCCGTTGCAACGTCCGCTCTATAACGAACTTTTCGATGTCTTCGAGCGTCATGTTTGGCGGCACGTCCCAGGACAAAGCCGGAGCTGCGGCACTTGCGCTGCCATTATCAAAAGGCAAATCGACAGGTTCGACGCGATCGCCTTTCGCCAGCAACACGGCCCGCTCGAGCACGTTCTGAAGCTCGCGCACATTGCCGGGCCAGAGGTGAGCGAACAAACGTTGATAGGCCGATTGTGAGACGCCGGCGATAGGCCGCTCGTACTTTTCGGCGTACAACTTAAGAAAATGGTCGGTGAGCAGCTGAATGTCTTCCATGCGCTCGCGCAACGGCGGCACATGAATCGTAATCGTCGAGATGCGATAGAAAAGATCGTCGCGCAGCAGCCCATCGCGAATCGCGTCAGCCGGCATGCGATTGGTTGAAGTGATCAAGCGAAAATCAACGGGGTAGCTTTTTTCTGAACCAATTTTGCGGCAGGTGCGCTCCTGCAGGACGCGCAGTAGCTTTGGCTGTAACTCGACGGGCATCTCCGCGATTTCATCGAGCATCAGCGAACCGCCGGCGGCGTGTTGGACCAGGCCTTCTTTGTCAGCGTGCGCGCCGGTGAACGCGCCCTTGGTGTGTCCGAAGAGTTCAGATTCAATCAGCTCTTTCGGCAGCGCCGCGCAATTCACTTTGATGAATGGTTTCTTGGCGCGCAGGGAATTGTAGTGAATAGCGTTCGCGATCAATTCTTTGCCGGTGCCTGACTCGCCCACAATCAAAACATTGGCGTCGGACTTAGCGACGGACTCGATCGTTTCATAAATCGTTTGCATCTGTTTCGACGAGCCGATGATGTTGAAGTACTCAGCGCGAGTCGAAAGCTGTCGCCGCATATTTTCGGTTTCCGCCATCAACTGACGGCGCTCGAGGGCCTTCTCAGCCAGCGGCAGCAGCTCTTCGAAATCAAAAGGCTTTTCGACGAAATAAAACGCACCCGCTTTGATTGCCTCAACCGCGGTTTGCACTGACCCGTAACCGGTGACCACAATTACTTCCGTGTTGGGCTTCGCATCCTTCATGTGCCGCAACAGCGTTAAGCCGTCCATGTCCGGCAATTGCAAGTCGCAAATCACCAGATGGTGCGCGCCACCATCGAACAGATCGATTGCTTCAGCGCCACTGGCTGCGGTGTCCACGGAGTAACCTTCGTCGACGAGATGTTGCCGCAGGGAATCGCTCATCATCGGCTCGTCATCAACAACCAGAATGCGAACGTCTTGAGATTTAGTTTTGGTCATTGGGGTCTATGATCTCTCAGTTGATAATGGCAGCCACACGTAAATCATGTCCTTGTCAACGGCCACCGTGCCGCCATGCGCTTCGATTATTTTTGTCGCCAAATTAGCGTAGATGCTCCCGCAGCCATTCGGGCCCGCCAGTAGTCCGCTGCGAGCGCTGAAATTTCCGCCGCGCCATTCGATCACAGCTTCATTCGACGCTGCACGCATGCTGATCGAAAGCGTCCGTGGATCTTTCGAAGACAGCATAGCGCGGGCGCCATCCGTTATTGCTTTGATCGCGTCATTCAAGGCCACCGGATCGAAGTCGCCGTAAAACGCGTCGCCTTCGATCTGAGCGGCGATTGTCGTTCGCGGCAAACCGCCGGTCTCGCGTTCGGCAGCGTCCGCAATCACGTTTGCAATGATGCGCCGCAGATCTGTATGCGGCTTGATGCGTAGATCGAGCGGCCTCGCGTAACGCACGAGCGCCGTCAAATCCTTCGCGGCGCGATCGAGTCCTCCGATCAATTTGCCGAGCGTTTCGCGCTCTTCGACAGGTTGATCTTCACGCTCCAGCCGCTTTCGCAAAAATGTGGCGTACAATTTGAGTCCATTAAGTTGGTTCTTCAGATCGTGGACGATTTCCAGCGTCGCGCGCCCTAACTTTTCGAGTTCGGCGGAATCAGGAGTCCTGGCTGGTGCAGGTTTCATTTTCAGAGATGTCGATTCTAACGGTAAAGTGTACGAAATGAACTCGATTAGTTTACCTTTTTGTGTCGTGTTTCAATTCGACAGGATAACAAACCAAGGCGAGCGTATGCTAGTGATGCGAAATCTTAGAGTAAAATTGCAAAGTGTTGAGGTTCGAGTAAGCAGATGAAACGAGCTAAAGAGTTATTCCTGGTCGTAGAGGATTTCGAGGACAGTCGTTTCATGATGAGACGGTTGCTGGAGATGGCGGGTTATAACGTTCTCGAAGCCAGCGATGGCGAACAGGCCGTGCAGATCGCGGTCGAAGCTCGCCCGGTTCTAATCCTTATGGATTTGAGCTTGCCGAAGCTCGATGGCCTTGCGGCGACGCGCCAGATTCGCCAAAAGAAAGGTCTGAAGGCGGTGCCGATCGTAGCGGTATCTGCTCACGATTCGCCACAATCTCGGACTGAAGCTCTCGAGGCCGGCTGCGATGAATATGTTACAAAGCCAATCGACTTCGATCATCTTACCAGGCTATTGCAACGATTCGTGCCATCCCGCAAGCAGTCGCGTTCGCTTCATTAATCGAGTCATGTACTGGAATCGCTCTGCGAGCGGTCGATAACGTGGCACGGAATGCCGGAAATTTCGCGATGCGATCTCAATTGAAACCGGAGTCTTAGAAAATGTGAGTGACCTGCGCTGGGCACATGAATTGATAAATAAGAGCTGGACGGGAGGCCTCGCAAGCCCGGATCCCTTCAAGGTCGATTCGTGCCGAGAGCATAACAGAGTGAAGCCCATAATAAATGTCCCACATAAGCAGCCAGCCATTCACGAAGGTTTATTAGGCACTACGTCCGACAGCGCTGATTTCGCAAAGGCGATGAGTCATGAGCTGCGGACCCCGCTGAATGTAATCATAGGTATGTGTCAATTCCTCGAGCGCGATCAAAAGACGCCGCTGTCAGCAATGCACCGGGACGCGGTTAACCGCATGGACCGCAACGCTCGCGCGCTGCTGCAATCGGTGAATCACTTGCTGGATTGCTTGCGGCGGCGAGATTTCAATTAGGCTTGTTCCTACCGTGAAGACATAAACAATTTACTGACCCTGCCATCGCTATAGTAAAAAATTTGCGGAACGTAAGCAGAAGACCGGCGATGGAGCTCTACGCTATTGCCAGAGTGGCTGACGACTTCCCAACCCTGGGACGACCCGGCTCTTTCGACCGTTGACTAAAGCAGTTGGCATCCGGAATTGTCGCCGCGTCACCCACTCGTCATCAGAATCTTCAAAGCCAAAGTAATGCACACGATAGGATCCGCCGCGCGCATCAATCACCCGCGCTTTGTACCAATCGCCTTCCGATCGCACTTCGAGCCTGCGGCTGATCAGAGGATCGATCTTGCGTTGGGCCAGGGCGAGTTCCATTTCGGGTTCGAAGTTTCCGGTGGTCATAAAGACTGAGCGTTGATCTTCAGCGAACGCCATGTCCTCTTTAATGTCCTCGGCGAGTTCAGACAATGTTATTTCGCCATCGCCGTTAAGGTCGGCGAATGATTCTCCGCGCAAGGCGGCCAGCAACATTTCGGTGAACGTCCAGTTTTCAGTGGAAACGTGACTCGCCGACGCCGAGGCGAGCGTGGCGTACGAAACTCGATGCCCCAGCTTCTGCGTCTGCTGTGCGAGACTCCCCGAGTAACACGTGTCGGCAGTCAGCAAGGCACGCGATCCTTTGAAGTACTTCTCAATGTCGCGCACGATCGAATCCGTCGCCCATCCTTCCGTGTCGTCGCCGGCGTCGTAGGTTGCAAAATAAGTCGTGCGCTCGTCCTCTGACTTATAGCCGTGACCGGTGTAGTACAAGAACAGCAGATCGTCCGGACCAGCTTTAGACAGAAAAGCTGGAAACGTATTCTGGATGCGACGCGAAGTCGCCTGCGTGTCCTCTAAGAAAAAGAGTTGCGATTCAGGTACGCCTTGTTGGCGAAAGTATTCAACGAGTTGAGCGTCACGCCGATTCTGTTGGGGAAACGAATCGAACATGTCCTTGTGTTGCCACTGAAGAATTCCCACGGCGAACACCCATGTTCTTTGCGGTTGCCAATCCCGGTCTTTCGCCGCGATCGATTGTCCGAACGCACAACCGAAAACGACGATCAGCGAAATGCAGATCTTGCCGAGAACACCACCCTGATATTTTTTCAAAGATTTGCTTCCTATTAGCCGGGATTCAGCAAAGCGGAGAGAGAATCAGATTTGGGGAAAGTCATGAGTATTGTACGACAGGTGTGCGCGTTTTGTTGCGCCCAAGGCGAGAGTTTTCGATTCTGAGGCCGACAAAATCGTGGTCTTCATTTGCCCGGTTTCACGAGTTGTACGCAAGTAGATCGTAGCTTCAACGGTTGGTCCCTCACAATAGCGTTTACAGAAGTTCCACAGCCTGCGAAGTAGGCTGCACGAAGTTACAGAACCCGACCTGCTGTTTTCTTCAGAGACTTTTCCTGTCAGTTAAGACTCCGATA
>QHXH01000660.1 GCA_003222855.1 Acidobacteriota bacterium | reverse complement strand
ATGAATTGCTCATGACGTAATTCAACTCCGCGGCGCGACCACTATTCGGCACGATGTCGAGATCACATGCCGGATCGGGATTTCCATAGTTGATCGTCGGCGGAATCCATTGCCGATCCAACGCGAGTGCACAAAGCGCCGCCTCGATTGTGCCGGTCGCGCCCAGCGGATGCGCGTAATAACCTTTTGTCCCGCTAACTGCAATTCGCTGGGCCTGTTCGCCAAGCACTTGTTTGATCGACGCCGTTTCCGTGCTGTCATTGAGCTGCGTCGAACTGGCGTGTGCATTGACGTAATCGATCTGTTCGGGCGCCAATTGCGCGTAGCCGAGCACTTCCGCATAGATGCGGGCCCCACGCGCTCGCGCGTGTTCAAGTTCCTCGACGACCAGCGAAGCGCCGCCTTCACCCATGACAAATCCATCTCGCAACAGGTCGAATGGACGACAAGCCAGCGCTGGATCACCCGTCCATCTGCTCATCGTTTTGATAATGTCGAATGCGCCGATGGTAATTGCGGTCAGTGGCGCTTCTGCACCGCCGGCAACGATCACATCCGCAAAATCGTCTCGAATGTAACGGAGCGCTTCGCCCACGGATACTGTCCCACTGGCGCAACTGTTTGAATTTGTCGTGCCCACGCCGCGAAACCCGAATTCGATCGCAATATTTGAATGCGCCGAACCACCAAACACCTCGGCGTTCCGGGATCCCGATCTCATGGACCTCGGAGCAGCGGATGCTCCTCCAAAATCAGGATGCGTGTTCTTGGCGGATTCTTGACTGAGTCCGACATGCGTGTGCGGGTGCGAAATCCGCGCTTTTTGCCATTTAAGTAGCCCTCATATCAAGTATCTAGAATAAAAAGTTCTTGCCGGTCATAGCCCAGCGAATGCGGGTCCAAAATCAGGATGCGTGTTCTAACCGGATTCTGGACCGGGTCCGACATGTCACTATCTTCTTCGGATTTTTCGGCGTGAAGTTTCGAGAAAAAGTTGAAAATCTGATAGCCCAGCGAATGCGGGCGTAACCGTGTAGCGGCGAACGCCTTACAATCACTGCGCCTTCGGCGCTAAACGGACAAGATGCCCGTGCTTGGTCCTTCCTTCGTCATTCTGCATTCGGCACTCGTTCATCATTACTCCAACTCCTCACCCTCCCCTCTCCTCTTCGGAAGAGGAGAGGCGACCCAACTCGCTTCCCGCGGCGAGATCAGAATGCAGGTCTTTGTCTCTACCTGCCTCTCCCTCCCGCGAGATCAGAACGCGGGTGTATGTACTGTCCGCCTCTCCCCTCCAAGGGGAGAGGATTGAGGTGAGGGGTAAGCGTGCCTGCGATGCTGGCGAATATCCAGCAGGCGAGACGCCCACTAGCCCCACAGGCAAGATGCCCCTGCTACGGTACTCACAATCCGGTTGGGCAATCGATAAATTCGCATGGAATCTTGAATCGCTTGGACAAATGCGCAGCCAGCGCTTTTACACCGAAGACTTCCGTAGCGTAATGTCCGCCCAGCAAAAGATTCATGCCGAGTTCTTCAGCCGCCACGGCCGCCCAGTGCGGAGCTTCGCCGGTGATAAAGGTGTCGATGCTATCCTGCGCGACGCGGTAGATCTCCGAGCCTGCGCCACCGGTCACAATGCCGATCGTGCGCGTTTGCTTCGGGCCGAAATCGAAAACTTTTACCGGGCCATTCAATGCTCGTCGCAATTTACGAACCAGCTCGCTACGCGGCTGGCGTCTGACACAGACGCCCTACAATTTTGCTGCGCTGATTTCAGTCCAAGCACGGCGGCGAGCTGCGCGTTGTTGCCAATTTTCGGATGGATATCCAGCGGCAGATGCGCGCTGTAGAGGGCGATATCGTTTTCAAACGCGAGCTGCAGTTGCCGACGCAACGCGCTTCTCACCGGTTGCAAGCCGGACCAGAACAAACCGTGGTGGACAATCAGAAGATCGACTTTTTTCTTTGCGGCTTCGGTCAAAACGCGCGTGGAAACATCGACTGCCGCGCCGAACCGCGTGACTCGCCCTGAATTTTCAATTTGCAGACCATTGAGCGCGTTGTCCCAATCGCCGACATCACGAATGCGCAGGAAATCGTCCGTGTAAGTGACGATATCAAAAAGCGAAGCCATCTGAGCGCTGTGCATTTTCCTATTCTTACTCATATTCCTGTTCTGGGGTTGGCTATCAAAGTTCCAAATCCCAATTTCCAAATCCCAGGTAAATCTCAACTCTCAAAATCTCAAAAAGCAATTACTCGCTCTTCGCGATAATCGAGGAGAAAATCAGGGTTAACTCGCGCGCTTCTGCCGCTAGTTTGTCGCGAGCAGTTACGGCGGCTTTCGCCAGACCCGCGTCAACTAGTTGGCATTAAACTTCCAAATCCCAATTTCCAAATCCCACGTAAATCTCAACGCTAAAGATCCAAAAAAAGCAATTATTCGCTCTTCGAAATTATCGAAGAGAAAATTAAGGTTAACTCACGCGCCTCGGCCGCTAGTTCGTCACGAGTACCTAAAGTGGTCTTAGTCAACCCCGCATCGACTAACCGCAAAAACAATCGGCTCTCTTTCGCTTCTTTACGGCAAATCTTTACTCGCATCAGGAAATCTTTCCTGCTCAACGCCTCATCCGCTTCAATCCAGTTAGCCGCGACTGATCCTGACGAGCGAACTAACTGTCGAACATCTTCCGTGTTACTGATTGTGCGCGGCAGTTGCTTCACGAACCCGCGCACCAATTCTGCAAATCGAAACGTTCTGTCCTCCAAGTCGCGCGGTTTAGCATCATCTTTCATTTTTGGAACTTGGGGTTTGACTCTTACTTGGGATTTGGCGCTTGGGATTTGGAATTTACTGCCGCAGGCAGTGTCCATGGCCGAAAATAATCCATCAGGATCAAGCGACCGCGATTCTCTCGAGCGCAGTCGCGTTGCACCCGGCGGAAATCTGTGAGCGGGCCAAATTGGAATCCGTTGCTCAACGGCACGAAGAAATTGTCCTGGTGACTGGGCAGAATGTAACGCGGCTGCAAACGTTCCAGCGCCGCGGACAATCGTTCGCGCGAATCGGGCAGGGCCATGCCCAGGATCGCGAGATCTACTTTTTGGTCAGGTGGCAATTGCGCAAGTGTTCCACCGGAATCGATGTAGATACGCTGGCCGTTCACTTC
>QHXH01000701.1 GCA_003222855.1 Acidobacteriota bacterium | reverse complement strand
GTTAGCTCTCCTCGAAAGTGTCAGAAGCCCGACCGTTAGGGAGGGCAACCTTGCGAAAGGCGCCCTTGCTTACGCGCGGGCTTCTGACACGTTTCTTTACGTCTTGATAGTTTCCTGACCTGGCCGCCATTCAACCTGGCAAAGGCCACCGGTCGGCAGAGCCTGAATCACGCGCAACGTCTCTTCTGCCGAACGGCCAATGTTCAGATCGTGCACGACTTTGTAGCGCAGGACGCCTTCCGGATCGATGACGAACAGACCGCGAAGGGCGATGCCGCGATCTTCGATTAGCACGCCATAGTCTTTCGACATCTTCTTGGTGATATCCGCGCCCAGCGGAAAACGCAGACCTTCGACGCCGCCTTTGTCACGCGGCGTTTGCAGCCACGCGCGGTGCGAAAACGCAGAGTCAGTCGAGATGCCGATGACTTCCGCGCCGACGCCTTCAAAATCGGCGTAGCGATCGCTGAAGGTTGTGAGCTCAGTTGGACAAACAAAGGTAAAGTCCAACGGGTAAAAAAGCAGAACGGCCCACTTGCCTCGATAGTCCGAAAGCTTTACCGGCTCATCCAGTTTTTCGATGTTCTTGGTTGATGGAATTTCAAAATCAGGTGCGGGCTTTCCGACCTGAGCTGACTCATAAGCTGTTGCTACTGCTGCTGACATTCTTCCTCCTCTAATCGGTCAATGTTTGCCGCGACCCTTATGCATCGCGACGTTTCCAAAAATTAAGACGAACTTCTCTGTTTACTATTGCGGCATTTCGGGCAAAGACCCACGAGCGTTAAATGGACCGACTCTGCTTTGAATTTCGACGCCCGCGCCGCCGACCGAGTTAGCGCTACCGTACCCGGCAGATCAAAATCAACCAGCTTGCCGCACGCGGAACAAAGCGCATGATCGTGCCGATCCGTTTCGCGATCGTAACGGCTGGCGCCATTACCGAAGGCGATCTCGCGCACCAAGCCTGGCAAAGCTAATTCCAGGCATCTTTTTGCTGGCTGCATCGATCACCTCGGCCGCGGTGGGATGACGATCTCGCGCCTGCACTACCTCGAGCACAATCCTACGTTGACGCGTCAAGGCAATCTCCGGCTTCTGTGTCCTGGTTCGTAGTGCCATAAATGGAATTATAATAATTCTAAACTGAGAGTCAAGCCGTTGCGACGTGAATGCGCCGCCGTTAAGTGGAACGGGGTAGGGATCGTTTTGAAGTTCCTGGTCTCGACGTCAGCGCACGATCCACGAATCACACGAAGCATCACGAAATACGAGCTCTTTTGTGGTTTCGTGTGATTCGTGGGATCGTTCTTTTCGTCGTCACGAAAGAGCGGACGCTCCGGTGGAGACCCAGCCACGGGCGGAAAGGTGAATTACTTGATTGGCTTTTGCAAACGGGTTAGTCTTATTTCGGTAAGCCTAACAATTGAATTGCTACTCTAGAGGAGGAATTCGACTATGCCTGAAGTTGGTGAGATGGCTCCGGATTTCCAGTTGAAAAGTCACCTCGAGAAAGACAAGAAGGTGAAGCTTTCAGATTTCCGTGGCAAGAAAAATGTCGTGCTGGCGTTTTATCCGCTGGCCTGGACCCCGGTTTGAACGGCGCAGATGCCCGCGTACGAGGCCGACCTCGAACGCTTCGCGGGCTATCATGCTCAGGTACTGGGCATCTCAGTTGACAGCGTGCCGTGTAACACCGCGTGGGCCAAAAGCCTCGGCGGACTTTCCTACGATCTTCTCAGCGACTTTCATCCCAAAGGCGAAGTGGCCAAAGCCTACGGTGCTTATCGTGCCAGCGATGGCATTTCCGAGCGCGCGCTTTTTATCGTCGATAAGGCAGGGAAGCTCGCTTACAAAGACATTCATAACATCGCCGATCAGCCGGACAACGAAGATCTTTTTGAGGTGCTGAGAAAACTGTAGAGTGATTCCGTTTAGAATTGCCCCGTCGCAGCCGGCGGGTGCAATTCATAATTCGGCGGCGGCTCAGCACTCAAAAGATACCGCACAAAATAATCCCAACGCCGACGTGTCATGTAGTTGCTCGCGTTGCCATAACCATGACGTTGATTGGGCAACATGAGCAGATCGAAATCCTTGTTCGCTTTAATTAACGCGTCAACCACCAGCAGCGTGTTATACGGCGGCACGTTGTCATCCATCGTGCCATGGGCGAGCAGCAGGTGCCCTTTCAGGTTCTTTGCGAGATTCTGATTCGCCTGATCGTCATAGTTCGTCTTGCCGTTCGCATCGCGTGTGAGCAAACCCTGATACCGCTCGCCCCAGTCGTCTTCGTACTCGCGATTATCGTGGTTGCCTGATTCCGAGATTCCAACTTTGAAGAAATCCGGATAGCGAAACATCGCATCAGCGGTTGCATAGCCGCCGCCAGAGTGGCCGTAAATTCCAACTCGATCGATATCGATCCACGGATATCGATCCGCGAGCTGTTTCATCGCCGTAACCTGATCCGGCAGAGTGTTATCACCCATGTTGCCGTAGTAAGCGTCATGAAATTTCTTCGAGCGCGTCGGATTTCCCATGCCGTCGATCTCCACGACGATGAAGCCGAGGTCCGCCAGTGCCTGTGTATCACCACGCGCTGCTGAAAATGAGCGGCTGCCCACGCTGCCGCCCTGCGGCCCGGGATAAATGTGATTGATGATCGGATATTTTTTCTTTTCGTCGAGGTTCGTTGGCTTGAACATCAGGCCATAAAGATCCGTCACGCCATCGCGGGCCTTCACCGTGATGGGTTGTGGAGGCTTCCAACCTGTCGCCAGGAGTTTTGAGATGTCCGCCTGCTCCAGCGTCGCGATCATTTTCCCGTCTGCAGCTCGCAACACGGCCATCGGTGGCACGTCGGGTTTGGAATAACTGTCGAAGAAGAAGTTTCCGGAAGACGAGAGGCTGATTTCATGATTCGCATCTTCGGGTGTCAGCAGCGAAAGGTTCTTGCCATCGAACCCAATTCGATAGAAGTGGCTGAAATAAGGATCGCGTCCTTTCTCGCGGCCGGCCGCCAGAAAGTAAAGCATCCGATTCTTCTCATCGACTT
>QHXH01000700.1 GCA_003222855.1 Acidobacteriota bacterium | reverse complement strand
ACGTTGCGCGGCGGCGACCGTCCCAAGAATGCTCACGATGAGTTTCCCGACGTAACCGTAATGCCGAAGTCATGTTGGGAACCTTGGGGCCTTTTTCGCAAGCCGTGTGAAGGTCGTGTTCAAGATAACCTGCGCAAGTGGAAGACCGGGGGCTTGAGGCGTATTTCACAAACGGAGCCATTCAAAGATCTCATTCAGTCATCTCCCGCGAGAGGTCGCGAACGAGCTATCGCTCCTCATCCTTCCTTGAAGCCACAGCAGTTCCTCAGACAGATCGTTCGTGCGGCACTGCCACTTGGCGAAGGCACTATTCTTGATCCATTCATGGGCTCGGGTTCGACGATTGCTGCGGCCACGGCGTGCAAATTGAAGAGTATTGGACTTGAAACAAGAGCTGAGTATTTCTCGATGGCGGAATCGGCGATTCCTCAACTCGCCGCATTGGAAGTCTAAGAGAGATTTCATGGCTCGAAAAGACCATTTCAATCGTAAGGTCCCACTTCCATCAGGTCTCACCACTACTGCGATTCAGAAAGCAGTAGACTACATCGAGAAGGGTCTCGCCGATCTTATCGAGATATATCTTGAGCAGGCAAATGTCTTTTCCGCTCTGGTTGGCATCGACGGCGCAAAAGCTTTAGACGCTACCAGCGTTTATGAAAAACATCGACATCTCGATTTGGCCCAACAGCGGTTCCCCGATTTAAGAAAGAAGGGAAGCGGACCGAATCCTTCGCCGTTAGTTTCACTTGAATCGAAGGCAAGCAAGCGACCGTGGGCATTGCAGTCTCACTATGATCATTCAGGGTGGTACATCGTGTGGCGTTATTTGATTGATCCGACGATGTCTCTTGAAGCCAATAAGCCGGTTATTATCTGGCGCGTGGATGTCATTTTCCTTACCAAGGAAGATTGGAAATACGAGGTTAGTACGGCCGGAGTCAAAGGAAACGTTTAAGGATGATCTTGATCGTTTCCTAAGACGTTACTTAACCACTGCCCCGAATGAATAGTCATTCGTCCCTTCATGAACATCCTGCTCTTCATCTTCTATTTCTTTGCCGCGATCTCAGTCTGGCTGGGATTGCTCTCGCTTCGCGGAGGCGTTCGGTTCGTTGGGTATCTGCAAATCGAGTCGGCAAAGGCGTATCCGGAATACACGCCGTTCGTCACTGTGTTCATGCCTTTGCGCGGAATCGATGATGGACTGCGCGAGAACGTCGCGGCGATCTTTGCTCAAGACTATCCGACCTTTGAAGTTATTTTTGTCGTGGATCGCGCCGACGATCCGGCGTTGTCCCTGGTTGATGATGCTCGTCGTTCGTTCGCGGGCGTGGTTGGGCCAGTGATGCAATTTGTGATCGCCGGCCCGGCAGTCGATCAGGGTCAGAAAGTTCACAACCTTATTTTCGCGGTCAGTCATGCGCATCCAAAAAGTGAAATCTTTGCCTTTGTCGATTCAGATGCGCGGCCTCAAAGCGCGTGGTTGCGATCGTTGGTTGCTCCACTGCGGGATGAAAGCATTGGGGCGACGACCGGCTATCGTTGGTTCGTGCCGGTTCGCGGCGGAATTGTTTCGCATCTGCAATCCGTCTGGAATGCCGCGATCGCTTCCGCCCTGGGCGCGAATGGTCGGAAGAATTTTTGCTGGGGCGGCTCGACGGCCCTCAGAAGGAACACATTTGAGTCATGCAAGGTAAGCGAACGTTGGCGCGGCACCGTCTCGGACGAGTTTGCCATGACCCGCGCGCTTCATCAAGCGAATCTGCCAATCAAGTTTGTCCCTCAATGCCTGACGCCGTCGTTTGAAGATTGCACGCTGCGGGAACTGATTGAATTCACCACGCGGCAGTTAAAGATAACGCGGGCTTACGCGGCCCATCTCTGGAAGTCGGTGTTAATCGGCAGCGTAATTTTCGTGTTGACCTTCTTTGGCGGCACCGCTCTGGTGATAATCCGTGCCGTGATGCATCGTACATTCGCCACGCCGTTATTTCTTTTGCTGATTATTTTCACCATGGGCGCGATGAAGTCGCACCTGAGGCTGCGCGCAGTAACGGCTATTATCGACTCCGCTCGACCACGTTCATTCACCTCAACTATCGCTCATATTACTTTGTGGCCGCTCGCGTCGGCGCTTTACCTCTACAACGCGGTGGCGGCCGCCGCTTCTCGCCGAATTACCTGGCGAGGAATTACTTATGAATTGAAATCACCGAATGAAACTGTCATCATTCGCGCCGAGTCCGACAAACTTTAGTTTGTCGTTTGGTAAAAAGAGCAGTCACCCGAACAAATCACGACAAACTAAAGTTTGTCGGACATCCAGATGTCGAACAAAGCCGCCGAACTGGTCCAGCTCATCCGCTCAACAAAACGAGAAAAGCGTCTCGGTACAGTCATCCTGTTCGTCACCTCGCGCTGCAATTCTTTTTGTCGCACCTGTTTCTATCATGAAGAGCTGAATCAACCCGGCGATCTGACTTTTGAGCAGATCGAGAAAGTCTCGCGCACGATGCCGGCGATTACTGACCTTTGGCTTTCCGGAGGCGAGCCTACGCTGCGTCATGACGTCTCGCAAATCGTCGAC
>QHXH01000699.1 GCA_003222855.1 Acidobacteriota bacterium | reverse complement strand
GAGCTACGTTCAATATCAAAACGCTTCGGCGCCGTGCTGGCAAACGATCGCGTCAGCTTCAAAGTGCCGACGGGTACGATTCACGCAATCGTCGGTGAGAATGGCGCGGGCAAATCGACGGCGATGCGCATCGCTTATGGTTTCTATATCGCTGACGGCGGCGACATTCTGGTCAATGGCGAGGTGCACGAGATACGCACGCCGCATGACGCAATCGCGCTCGGCATCGGCATGGTCCATCAGCACTTTATGCTCGTCGAGCCGATGACCGTGGCCGAAAATATCGTGCTTGGCTCTGAGCCGGGAAGCGCCGCGTCGCTTGATCTGAAGAAAGCTGCCGACGAAATTCGCAAACTCTCTAATGAGTTCAAACTCACCGTCGATCCCAATGCCACGATTGAGAGTCTTTCGGTCGGTCAACAACAGCGAGTCGAATTGCTGAAGGCCCTGTATCGTCACGCGGAAATCCTGATCCTGGATGAGCCAACAGCGGTCCTGACTCCACAGGAAGTCGAAGAGTTTTTTGCCATCCTGCGCGGCATGCGCGACCAGGGCAAGACGATCGTGATCATCACGCACAAGCTGTCTGAGGTGCTGGCGATTTCCGATAACGTCACCGTGATGCGCGATGGGAAAGTCGTCGGCGATCTGAAGACCAGCGAAACCAATGCGGCCGAGCTCGCGCGCCTGATGGTGGGCCGAGATGTTCTGTTGCGGGTCGAGAAACCGGAGGCGAAAGCCGGCGACTCGGTTTTGAAAGTTCAGAATCTTTCGGTGATCGGGCGCGGTGACGCGAAGCGAATCGATAACGTTTCGTTCGATCTCAGAGCGGGCGAGATTGTTGGCGTCGCCGGAGTGGAAGGGAACGGCCAGACTGAATTGATCGAAGCGCTCGCGGGACTGATTCCCGGATCATACATTTCAGGAACGATCGCATTCGAGGGTCGAGACATTACCCAACTCGACGCGCGAAAGCGAAAAGAACTCGGCATCGCGCACGTGCCTGAGGATCGTCATCGCCGTGGCTTGTTGTTGGAT
>QHXH01000687.1:2112-2395 GCA_003222855.1 Acidobacteriota bacterium | reverse complement strand
TTCCGAAGACCATGATCTACGAGCTCGCCCGCTGGATTAATCGAGAAAAGGAAATCATTCCAAGATCGACAATCGACAAAGCGCCCAGCGCAGAATTGAAACCGAACCAAAAGGATCAGGACACATTGCCGCCCTACGACAAGCTGGACGAGATTCTGCGACTCTATGTTGAAGATAATTTGAGCGCGCGCGATATCATCGGGCGCGGATTCGACGAGAAAACTGTGCGCTGGGTGCAACGCCGGGTTGATCTCAACGAATACAAGCGCGAGCAAGCCGCGCC
>QHXH01000687.1:0-2101 GCA_003222855.1 Acidobacteriota bacterium | reverse complement strand
CCCAAAAATACGTCGACTAAGTTTTTTGTGACGCGTCGTTTCTGTTTGATCGTCGGAGTTTCCTTCTTCGCGTCACAGGCATCTGCCCAATTCCTCGACGCGCCGCCAACCTTTTCGTCCGTTCCCGCCGCACTTCACCCTCCGAAGAGCGCTTTGGTCACCGCAAACGGTATCCGACTACATTATCTAGATTGGGGCGGCAGCGGTGATACGATCTTGCTCCTCCCTGGCTTTAACGACACAGCGCACGTCTACGACGATTTCGCTCCACGGTTCACGGATCGGTTCCACGTTATTGGTCTGACTCGTCGAGGTGTCGGCGAGTCAGACAAGCCCGCGGGCGGCTATGACACGAGTACGCGCGTCGAGGACATTCGGCAATTTCTAGACGCTTTAAGCGTTCGTAAGGTGAGCCTTGTTGGTCACTCAATGGCAGGCGATGAGCTCACACTATTCGCGACGAGATATCCCGACAGAGTCTCTAAGCTCGTCTACCTCGACGCGGCGTATGATCGCACGCCCGAAGGCTACATCGCGAGTCTGAGCGATCCGACCAACGAGCCCGGAATGATGCAGCGCATGAGAATGGAAGCATTGGGTTTGCCCGAAGCATCAAAAATTCGCGTCGAGAAAATGCCGCCACCCGATGAGTGGGCGAGACTGGTCGCCATGCACAGAGCAATCTTTGCTTTTCGCCAGGACTACACAAAGGTTCAGGCGCCAGCACTCGCCTTCTACGCTGTCACCGCGAACGAACACTATCCGTCTCATTGGCTTCCCAAGAATGCAGACGAGAGTGTCCGCACGAAAGCTGAGGCATGGTGGCAGGAGAAGGGCCATGCTCTTATGCGCGAGCCCGTTGGCAAATTCCGCCGTGAAATTCCTCACGGCGAAGTCGTGGAGCTAGACGACGCAAAGCATTACGTGTTTATTGGAGAGACGGCTGCCGATGTTTCGGCGAAAACCCGTGAGTTTTTACTCAGGCCATAGGTTTCGCCGCGAATCTATTAATGAGATGAAGACGAAATGTTTGATCTCAATCCTCGCGACAATGGTCGTCTGTATTGTGGCCGGTTGTGCCGCGGCTCCGCTCAACGTCGAGACCAGTGGTCCCGCCGTAGCACAAACACTCGGCGTTTCCAGCTCGGACATAACTTACCTTGGCAGTTGCGCATTCGGTCAGGCTCCGCCATCAGGAATTCACGTTAGCTTCACGGATGGGGTCGTTGTGCTCACGCGCGACACACTTGTTCTCATGGCGGGCAAGCTGCCTCACGCCGTTCCCATTCAGCGGATCGAGTTTCGCGAAATGCGCGGTGTCGATCTCCGCCACTTTGGTCGAGGCCGGCAGCTCCAAATTCTGACGGCCGGCGGAATAACGGTAGTCGAACGGATCCCCACTACGGTGCAAGTTTATGACGCATTGCGGCAACGCGGCATTCCGGAATGGAAGGGCGACAAGTACTATCTCATGCGGCCCAAGGCCATGATCGTCCCGATTCCGCTCTGATCGTATCGCTGGATATCGACCCAAGAATACGTGGATTGAATGTTAGGCGAAAAAATGTTCGTTTTTAATTACGAATATTCGTCTAATTCTCGTTAGGTCTATGAAGAGCAAGAGCGGAGCTTACGGTTTGCCGGGCGAGGCCCACCGACTGGCAAGCCACCCGTCGGAGTTGTTGGCACCCGGTGCACTTGCGGCAGTTGGTTGCGGCTTAGTGGCCGGCGCTCGATCAGCGGCTGCCGAGGGATGTCTCTCCCTTGCTGGCGCGCTGTTTGGCAAACTTGGAAGAAAGTCTGTCGGCGAGATATCAAAATAGTACGCGACTGCTGCCAGAACCAGGACGATGATAAGAAAATTCCTCATCTCGCTCTCGAACGCAGCAGGGGACGCGCCACGGAAACTGTTGGAGCACTGGGGCGGTAACCGAGTTCGCTGCTGCGGCGAATGCTTGGCGTGGTGGAGTTTTGTCTTGTTCGATTCCGCGGCGCTCCTACTATTTGAGCGAAGTCCCCCCGATGGTGAAACCTGGAACAAAGAATTGGAGCTGGATTAGGTCCAAAAAATGCGCCTTTAAAGACGCAATTTTTGGATCTA
>QHXH01000686.1:2004-3489 GCA_003222855.1 Acidobacteriota bacterium | reverse complement strand
AGGTTTTTTGGGTACAATCCTCCCAACGATGATCCGGTGGGAGTTGACAACGCGGTTAACAATTCAATCAACAATGGAGTCACCTATGTGGTCTCGGCAGGCAACGACGATACTGATGCAACGCAAAAGTATCCCGCGGACGTCGCGGCGGCTTTGACAGTCGGCGCCGTTGCTTACACCGGTAGACGAGCGTCCCCACCGTCTCAGAACTGGGGTAGCAACTGGGGTCCTGGCGTGGATCTTTTTGCGCCCGGAGTTGATGTTGTATCTGCGTTAAGTGGTGCCTACATGCTCCAGTTTACGGGCGGGCAATGCTGGTGGCAAGGTGGCAACAATCAGTCATGTATATTGTCCGGAACGTCCATGGCCGCTCCTCATGTCGCCGGAGCAGTTGCTATGTATCTGCAGAACCGAACCGGCGTGGGAGGTAGCTGCTCGTTGTACCCCATTCAGGGACCTGCTCCATCGGGAGGGGACTTATCAACATGTCCTGACAGGGTAACCCAGTTCATCAAAGCCAATACATTCTTAAGCAGGCTGGCGAATATCAACGGAACTGATGGGCTGGGGAATTCGATTCCCTCGCCGAATCGGTTTCTCTCGGTCCAGGCAATTCCCACCACGCTAAATCCCCTTTACAACCACCGCTTCTTTGTCTGGCGACACTATGCTGACTTCCTCACTCGAGCCGAGCCGGACGAGGCTGGGCTGGACTGGTGGACGAAGGAAATCACTGGCAACCCGATCGACGGACACGGGTGCAACGTTGGTGTCGACACAGACAATCCCTGCACGAATGGTTGGCGGATTAGCACGTCGCGATCATTCTGGGTGGCGATCCATCAGGATTGGTTCACAGGTAATTACGGGCTGGTTCCGTACACAAGCACGGACCCTGTATACAACACGGCCAACAAGAGGTTCTTAAGGTGGGCGTATAAGTTCTACCTCCAGCGAGAACCGAATGGTCCGCCGGATAACAACTTCGATGGCTTCAACTTCTGGCTGACGGACTTGACAAACAATTATGGTGGCGACCCGGCAAATCAAGATGGAGTTCGTCACATCATCGATATGTTCATCAATTCGCCTGAGTATCGCCGACGATTTGGGCAGAGTTGATTCTGGTGCTAACGTTCCGGAAAAAACCTCCGGTGCGATTCGACTGAAAGGCGTGCGAGCGGCGGTCGCTGCGGCAGAGTTAATGACTGCCGCTCGTTAACGAGCTATTTATGAGTTTACCGAGGGGACACTCGATTAGAGCAGCGGCACTTTGGGCTGTGATGTGCACCGCGGCGATCGTGGCCGGAAGTTTCGGCGGACTGACAACGTCAAGCGCCGAAGGTTCAGGAATGGATTTGCTTGATTTTGGCGCTCGGAGTGCCACGGAACCGGTCAGAGGCAAGTTTAATGGAAAGCTTGTTTTTTCCAGCGATCGACACAACGGCCGTGGTCTAAGCATCTGGACGATGAACGCAGAGGGCA
>QHXH01000686.1:0-1948 GCA_003222855.1 Acidobacteriota bacterium | reverse complement strand
TCCCCGTGTACGATGGGGGTCCAGTCTGGTCACCGGATGGGAGCAGGATTGCGTTCACTTCTAACCGAGACTATAACTTCGCCATTTACATGATGAATGCGGACGGCAGCAACGCTCGCCTCGTCACTGATAAAACACTAGAGCCAGGAGCGATTGCCTGGTCGCCCGACGGAAGCAAGATCGCATTTTCTGATGGTATAAGGGGAGTGCCCGATGTCGTCGGTGCAAAGCCATCCGTTCATATCTACACGCTCAACGTTGACGGAACTCAACTTACCAAACTGACGAATGACGGCATTATTAATGACGGTCCGTCGTGGTCCCCCGATGGGAAACAGATTGCCTTCAACAGTATTCGCGATCCGGACGGCAGGTTCAAGATCTGGGTGATGAATGCTGACGGAAGCGATCAAAGAAGACTCACTAACATTCATGGCACGAGCAATGCGCTGTTTTATGGCGACGGCGGACCGGTATGGTCTCCGGACGGTAGTAAGATTCTCTTCAACGGCTATCGCGACTTTAACGGCACGAGGAATTGTTACGTCGTCAATTGCGCAGAGTTATTAGTGATGAATGCTGACGGCAGCAATGAAGTGCAGCTAACCAGCGATCCAAACAGAGACGGCGGGTATGGCGCGCGGTGGTCACCTGATGGAACAAAGATCGTCGCGGCCCGAAGCTTCGGAACCATAGCCGACCATCAGGCTGGCCTCAGTAAGCCCACGGGCATCGTTGTGATGAACGCTGATGGGAGTAACGAGGTTAGAATATTAATCCGGAGTAACGGCTGGGTAGACGCCCAGGTGGACTGGCAACCGCTTTCCGCTCCTTCGACTGAGCCCCCACCGAGCGTGCTTGGATTCAGCGCGTCGGCATTCAGCGCATACGAAGATTCGCGTAGCATCTCCATCACAGTCAAGCGGACTGGTAACCTTAATCCGACAGCTTCATGTTACTACGCGACCGAGGATGGGACGGCAACCGTTAAGAATAACTACGGTCCCGTCTTTGGCACATTGCGCTTCGCTTCCGGAGAAGCATCGAAAACGATTTCCATTGCAGTGACTGACAATGGTGCCGTTCAGGGCAACACCTCTTTCAAAATCGGATTGTTTGATAACGAAGGTAACGCAACATTCTTGGGAGGCATTCGCGAGGCAACGGTCACCGTGCTCGACAAAGATACCGTGCCGCGCAATAAAAACCCTATTGATGACACATACTATTTTGTTCGTCAGCATTACGTTGATTTCCTAAATCGCGAACCCGACCCGGAGGGATTTGCGTTCTGGGTTAATGAAATCGAATCCTGTGGATCGGACGAGCAGTGCCGCGAAGTGAAACGCATCAACGTATCGGCAGCGTTCTATCTTTCAACCGAATTTCAAGAAATTGGATCCTTCGTCTACCGATTCAACCTGCTAAATCCAGACAACGCAAACGACGGCGGCTTTCTCTCGATTATTCGGGGCATGCAAGAGATTGGTCGCGGAATCATTGTGGGACAACCCGGCTGGCAGGAGCAGCTTCAAGCAAACAAGCTGGCATTCGTGCAGCGGTATTATGACGATGATCGTTTGGTTTTGAGTTATGGACGAACGGACGAAGAATGGGTGGATTTGCTTTTCCAATACGTCAATACCTATGGCGGTGTGACTCTACCCGAAACACAGCGCGTCGCGTTGGTTAATGGGCTGGAGACAGGAACCGAGACACGACCGACCGTCTTCATAAGAGTCTTGGACGATGAGCAGTTCAAGGCCGCGCTCTTCAATCAAGTCTTCGTCTTAATGCAATACTACGGATATCTGCGACGCGACCCCGACGACGATGGCTACGGTTTTTGGCTAAATAGTCGTCCCTGATCAAGTGAAATCTTAAAGGTAAAAACTGAGCGACAAGGTAAAAGAAGTGGGGTAAAATTTGCAAGCTTTGCGAATTCAAG
>QHXH01000685.1 GCA_003222855.1 Acidobacteriota bacterium | reverse complement strand
GAACGCGGGCAATGTCTTGTCAGCCAGCGATCGCGCGAACGCAATTGCTTTGTTTGGAAGCGCGCCCGACACAACCAATGTCACCGCCCGCGCGCAGGCCCTGCGGCAGGTCGCCGAGAATCAGAATTTGGCGACCGCCGAATTCAATCGCGCGTTCGTGCTGATGCAGTTCTTCGGCTATCTGCGCCGCAACCCAAACGATTTGCCCGATTCAGATTACACCGGCTACGAATTCTGGCTGAATAAGCTGAATCAATTCAACGGCAATTACAACGCCGCCGAAATGGTCAAAGCCTTCATTGTCTCGACCGAATATCGCCAGCGCTTCGGGCCGTGAAGATTATGTAGCATCAACCGGCTTTGCCCGAAAAGTAGGAACGGTTTTCGTCCGCTGCGCGGACGACATGAAAATAGCCCACCGATTCATCGGTGGGAGCAAACGTGAACCTGAATCGCAGTCCGTGAAACGGACGGCTGATGACCAACAAAATACGGGAGTTCAGCCGTCCGCTGCGCGGACTTGATGATTTGTTTGCCGGGCGATCCCAGCACTAAAGTGCTGGGCTATTTTCATCTCGTCCGCTGCGCGGACGATAACTACCAGACTTTTCGGTCAAAGTCGCATCAACCCAGCCGTTACTGACTCGGGCGAGTACCGGAGATGGGGCCCTTAGTTGAAGATTAACCGGTCGCTGTAGCGCGTCGTGGCGACTGAGAAATCAACCGCCCGCGGTTCTTATATCGTTGGCATCGGGAAAGGGTTTGGAGGTTCTGAGAAACGACGCGAAGCGCTCGTAGAATTCGAGCCGATTGTCACGCCACCAGTTTCATGCGCCGTAGCAGATCCAGGTAGCGGGGATCTGCACGCAGGCTATCGAAGATTGGGTCCACTTGAACCAGGGCAAGGTCGGCTTCGCGCTGGTCGAAAGCCTTCTGCAACCAAGTGAACGTTTGATTTTTATCTTCCAGGCCGGCGTAAACCATGGCCACTCCTAATGGCGCTTTTGAAATCGTCTTAAGTTGCGCTAAGACTTCCAGCGCCTGATCCCTCTGGCCCGCCGCGGCGCGCGTATATCCTAGCCAGGCTTCCGGCGATCGATCATTAGTGTCGAGACTGATGGCTTGCTGCAATTCAGCGATGGCCTCTGTATACATACGCTTCTGTGCGTAGCATTCGCCCAAGCGCCAATGCGCAACCCTGAAGCTAGATAAAGGATGTGTCCGGCATCGGTGTTGATGATCAGCGAAAGCGGATCGAGTTCCTGTGCTCGCGTGATCTCAGCGATAGCCTTATCAAGACGGCCCATCGCCGCAAGATTATAAGCATGCCAGTGATGCGCCGTTGAGTAGCTCGGGTTGAGCGCGAGGGCTCGCTCAAACTCTGCCTCGGCCCCCGACCAATTCCAATCGACTGCGCCTTCATAATACGCAACCGACGTGTGAGCTTCCGCCAAAGTGTCGTCAAGTTCCAGGGCTTTAAGCGCGGCAATCTTTGCGGAGTCGGCGGGCGTTCCCGGAATGGCGCCACCCACCAAATAGCAGTCAGCCAAGCCGGCATAAGCCTGAGCGTAAATCGGATCTAAACGAATTGCTTCCTGAAAGTATTCGACCGCTTTCAGCACTCCTTCGCGAGTTCGCTTGCTCCAAAAGTAGCGACCCTTCAGGTATGACTGGTAGGCCTCGTTGTTTCGCGTGCCGAGCTTTGCCAACAGATTCTTCTCATCAATACTCAAGTTTGAAGCAATCGCTAGCGCCACCTGGCTTGAAATCGAATCCTCCAATGCAAAGGACTCCGTGTCTTTTTCATCGAAGCTGGCCGTCCACAATGCAGCACCGTCTTTCGCGCTCACGAGCTGCGCAGTAACCCTAATCCTGTCTCCAGAGCGTTGCATTCGGCAATCGAGCACGGCGTCCACGTTCAACTCGCGTCCGATGGCGCCAGGGTCGCGGTCCCCCGCCGCGTACTTTTGGATCGCGCTGGTAGGCCGAATACTGATCTCGCGGATGTGGCCCAGCCTGGTTATGAGAGCATCAGCAATGCCCAGGCCGAGATACTCGTCGCCGCCGTTCGCGCCCAGAGATCTAAAAGGAAGTACAGCGATTGATTTAATAGGCACGGCGGCGGGGTGCTG
>QHXH01000684.1 GCA_003222855.1 Acidobacteriota bacterium | reverse complement strand
TGCTTTTGCGCGTCGAGTACGATTACAATCGGTTGACGAAGAAAAACAGCTTCTCAGCTTTCTTTCAAAACCACGGCTTTATTGTTAACGCCGAGGTTCCATTTACCTTGAGCCGCGCGCAACAGCTCTCTTTGGGCGTGGACGCGAACATCAGCGCCGCAGCCGAGGAATCCGGGCAGGCACCTCCTCCAGCACAAACGATTTCAGCGCGCCGAAACGATTACGAGGTCTATCTGGCTTACTCGGCGATTCTCACGCGCTCTTTTTTTATCAACGCCGTCGGTCGTATCGTAGTGCGACAGTATTGGGAAGGAGACCGGAAGGACGTCAACGAGATTCTCGCATTGACCGCGAATTATCGCGTGAACAAATTTCTTACGGCGAGCGCTGTAAGCACGTTTGGACTAAACCAATCTAATCACAGCGTTTTCGATTACCAGGTGGCCAATGTTGGCGGCGCAGTGGCGTTCGTGGTGAAGTTTTAGAGCGGTTCAATAAACTCTAACTCAGTCTTACGGAATAACCAGGGTCTGACCGACCGTAAGCTTTTTCGGGTCGCGAATGTTTTTTTCGTTCGCCTCGAGAATCTGCTTCCAGTGCTTGTGTCGCCCGACTGCACAGCGTAGGTTCGGTCTGCTTTCTTCGCGCCGATTTTCTTAGAGCTTGCGTCATTTGCCTGTGATTTCTCCGGTGCGCTTCGCAAAGACCCGGCGGGCGCTTCAAGCTCTTTGCGCAGATTAAGATTTTCATTGCGCAACTGGACCGCTTCCGATCGCGGGATAACGGAATCTCCGGACAGCGCTGTGAGCGCGGCGATTTCGTCATGTTTTATCGACTTTTTGACCTCATTCACGTGAGGGCCGTTTGGACTTAACGCGAGATAGCGTTTGAAATGGTGGAGCGCACTGACGGGATCGTTCAATTTATCGTCATAAAGAAGAGCCAGTTTATAGTGAATCTCAGCACAACGTGGACTGTCATCGAGCGCCGCTTCGTACAAGTTGATCGCGCGCGCAAAATCTCCCCGTGCTGACTTGCTCTCCGCGTCCTGCATCAACTGCGCGTAGCGGGAAGTCCCGATCCGATCGCACGCACCCAGACCACAAGCGAAAAAGAGCGACAAGCAAGTCCAAGCGATCGCGATGCGATAATGTTTCATCATTTAACGAATTAACGATTCAATGAATTAGCGATTAGCTTTTGCGGTGGCGAGTGACGCCGAGAATATCTTGAGAAGTTCATGACATTCAGCAGTGAGCCTTGATGTCAATGGTGATTCGATGATGTCTGCGTCCACCAGTAATTCGAGCCAAAAGAGTGTTTCATCGGTTTCCTCCAGAACGATACTAATCTTCGAAATGAAATCCGCGGCGGATCGAGCACGACAAGCCGCCCGGTAGTTTGCCGCAACGGACGTACCTACACGGAGTAGTTGACGCCCAATCACGCTTGCGGCTTCGGTCTTTGCCAGTCGCGAGAAAAACCGCACAACAGCGACGGCAAAGCGTTTCGTGCGATCCTGCAATTCTTTTATTCTTTCGAGCCGTGATTGCACTTCTTTAATCGCTAATTCATTGAATCACTTATTGTCTAATTTATTCTCGCTTGTGAACCTGCGCGCACTTCAATTCTTTTTCTTTGCGGCCATTGCGTTTTTTCTTTCCACTGCGCTTTTGCGCGGGGGACTTTCAAGCGGAACAACCTATTCGCTCAGTTTTGTCGATATTGATGGCAACAAGCTTTCCACCGCCGACGGCCACGTAACTGTGTTGGTGCTAGCTACGACCGCAGATTGGGAAAAGGCGCGCGCCGTGGGCGACCGCGTCCCCGATTATTGTCTGGGAAACCCGGATTACAGAATGATCACAATCATTCGATTCATCAGAAAGCATGGTGCGATCGTGCGGAAGATTGCGATGACGGTGGTGAAGCACCGGCTAACTGAAGAGCCGCAGCAGCATCAGAGCCGATACCACACCAACAAGATTATGCGTGATGAGCCCCAGGACATCTTCACCGTAACCGATTTCGATGGGACCGTATCGCCGCAGTTGAGTGAGCCAGCAGGGGCAACGGATTTTTGCGTCTTCGTGTTCGGGCGCAAGGGAGAATTGCTAGCTCAATGGCACGGTGTCCCCAGCGCTAAGCAACTGGCTGCCGTGGTGAAATAATTGCATCAACACCGGGCTTCATATGTCTTTAGCGCCAAAGGCGCGTCACATCATGGACAGCCTGGAGCAGCGCCCCCAGGATTAATGGTACAATTCAAAGGCCCCAGCGCTGAAAGCGCGATTCGACGCCAACACGCGTTTGATCGACGCACCCAATCGAAGCGCGCCTTCAGCGCTTCGTCTACACGTCGATTCGAATTCCTGGGGCGATGCCGCAGGCTTCGATGAAATAGCGCCTTTGGCGCTAAACGGACACGAAGCTTCACCCGCGCGGGGTCGACCACAGAGATGGATTTAATATTTCGGCACGCCTGGATCGATCTGATCCGACCACGCATCGATGCCGCCTTCGAGATTGTAAACGTTGGTAAAACCGCGCTGCTGTAGCAGTCGCACCGCCTCGGCGCTGCGCCCGCCGCTGTGGCAATGGATAACGATCGTCTGCTCGCGTTGCAGTTCGTCGGCCCGCTCAGAGATTTCTCCCAGTGGAATTAACTTCGCGCCATCGATCCGCGCGATCTCGTATTCGAATAGTTC
>QHXH01000683.1 GCA_003222855.1 Acidobacteriota bacterium | reverse complement strand
CAACCGTTCCGCTAGCTCGTCCTTTTGTGGTGGGTCTCGAATCGATCAACCAAAAGGCGACCAGGGCGGCGCCTGCTGCCAGTAGGGCGCCGACGAACATCACGGCGCGAAAACCGGCCACGAAGGAATGATCAATCGCCTCGCGTAGATGGGTATACAATTCGGCCGAAACGTCTTGGGGAAGGTCCGCAGCGGCGAGCTTAATCCGCTGATGATCGAGTGACTGCCTGACGGGCGATGGCAGATCCGGCAGTTGCCGGTTAAGTACATGATTAAAAGTTTGCAGCATAACGATCCCCAGTACAGCAATCGCGAGCAAACCGCCGACCCTGGATACGGCGTTGTTGATCCCAGAGGCGATTCCGACGCGCGTTTGCGCCACCGAATTCATCACGGCCGTCGTGAGTGGCGCCACGCTGATCGCCATGCCGATGCCAAGGACGACCGCCGCCGGGAAAAATGTTTTCCAATAACGACCCCCGATTTCGGGCGGAATAAACAAAGCGAAACCAGCAGCTGCGATGATCGGACCAATGACAAGTGGAAGCCTGGCGCCATATTTTTCGACAAGCCCGCCAGACCAGCGTGACAAGACAAAAATGATCAGGATTAGCGGAAGGAGAGCAGCGCCGGCGGCCGTGGGTGAGTAGTGTTGGACCTGGATCAGGTTCAAGGGCAGGAAAAAGAGAGTGCCGCCGAGTGCGGCGTAAAGCAGCAGAGTCAATAGATTCGCGCCGGCGAAGGTCCGGGAACGAAAAAGATCGAGCGGCACCATGGGATTGCGAACTCGTGTTTCTAGAAGAATAAAGAGAATGAGAAGGACGAATCCGGTGATCAGCGAAATCGCGACTGCCGGATGGCCGAAACCAAGCCGCGAAGATTCAACGAGTCCATAAACAAGTGCGCCAAGGCCAAGCGCAATTAGTGTTGCTCCTGACCAGTCGAGTCGCTCTTTGTCGTTGCCGGAACTTTCCGGCACGCGCCAATAGCAAATCGCAACCACAATGATGGCGATTGGAATGTTGATAAAGAAAACTGCCCGCCAGGAGAAGTTCTCGACAGCCCACCCGCCGATGACTGGTCCGATCGACGCGGTGATCGCACTAAAACCGGACCAGGTGCCGATAGCGCGTCCGCGGTCTTCTTCGCGAAAGGAGCTGCTGATAATTGCGAGGCTGCCTGGGATAAGAAGGGCAGCGCCGAAGCCCTGCACCGCGCGCGCGACGATGAGTTGCCGAATTCCGGGAGCGAAGCCGCACCAGGC
Organism: Acidobacteriota bacterium; assembly: GCA_003222855.1. Lineage (GTDB taxonomy): Bacteria > Acidobacteriota > Blastocatellia > Pyrinomonadales > Pyrinomonadaceae > UBA11740. Next base: position 2,174 of record QHXH01000683.1, on the reverse strand, counting down.
CGATGCCAGGGCGAAAATCACGATGCCCAAAACGAAAACGCGGCGTCGGCCGTAGCGGTCGCCGAGCGAGCCGCCAACCAGTAGACGGCGACGGCGGCCCCCAGCTCGGTTTGCAAAGCGGGCAACGCGACGTTAACGACCGTACTGTCGATAAACGCCATGCTTGAGCCGAGAATCGTCGCGGCGAGCACCCAACGTTGCGCGGTCCTTGTACAAGGCGAGGCCCCAGGCGCGACCGAACGAATGGACGCCTCAACGCACGGTTCCTGGATCGCTGTGGCCACGCAAAGAAAAAAGCTGAAAAGCTTAAATGCTGAAAGGCTGAAACGTCCGAACAAGGATTAGATACGAGTCGAGCCGCACTTCCGCCAGCGCGTTGTGGACAAAGCCGGTTGCGACCCGAAAAGCAATCGAGCAGGACACGCCCAAGAAACAGATGATAGCTGTCCGTAAGAGTGGAACCTGAAGTTCGGTCGAATGAACCCGCTCTTTGAACCAGACCCAAAATTTAAGACGCCGGATGGAGCTGGGGTTTGAAATCTCAGGGCTGATCTTGTGCGTCTCCGGCACCCGAACGACCAGAGCGGATGAATGATTTCGGCCAAGAGGGCAATCGCAACAGTCCATCGCTTGACTGCACCTTTAAGGTTAGTCGTCCCGAGATATTCAACTTCGGAGTATGGAACGGCGCGGTGACAGACAAAACAATGTCTAAAAGCCAGCAGCATGACGAGATTATGTCGGCCCTACCGGCGCAGTTGGATGCGCTGCCGCGGCTTCGAGGATTTCGCCTTCGCGGGATGGAGATGACGCGGCTGGAGACGTTCATCGACGCGACGTTCGCCTTCGCTATCAGCATCTTGGTAATCGCGGCGTCCCGAATTCCGGAGAATATTGACGAGCTCCTTGCTGCCTTTAGAAATGTGCCGGCTTTCGTCACAAGCATCGCTGTCCTCGGCATCTTTTGGCGAGGCCATTGGCTATGGAGTCGGCGCTACGGGCTAGAAGACGGAATCTCGACTTTGATCAGCTGGGCAATGATTGTGACGATGCTGATCTATATCTACCCGCTAAGAGCTATTTTCGGAGCAATGTGGTACCTCCTCAGTGATGGTCGGGTAGGGGACCCGCTCGGGTCGCACGCTACCGAAATACAAGAAAGAACTGTTTTTGCCATTTTCGCGCTCGGGTTTATTGCCATCGCTCTCGAAATCATGCTGCTGAACGTTCGAAGCTGGCAACTGCGCGAGCCGTTACGGTTGAATACTCGCGAGCGGCTGATGACGCGGCGCGAGATCACAGGATGGAGCATTCCCATCGGCGTCGGGATCGCTTCGCTTATCCTGTCTCTTACCCTGCCCATCGAAGAGATCGCATGGGCCGGTTGGATCTATTTCTCGATGATTCTTCTCGTGCCGCTGCATTCTTTGTATCACAGGCGACAGATGAATGGACTGGCAAGCGCCTAAATTGTTCGAAGTGCCGAATGCGCGACCAACGGAGCGCTGTGCTATGGTCGTAGTGGAGGAAGATCCAAATGAGTGGAACATTTAAACCTGGAGGGTACAACAGCGTGTCACCCTATCTGGTCGTCGAGGGTGCGGCCCGCCTGATCGAGTTTCTGAAGGAGGCGTTCCACGCGAAACAATTGCGCCGGTTCGATAATCCGGACGGCTCGGTTATGCATGCCGAAGTGCGCATTGATGACACCGTCATCATGATTGGGGACGCCGGGCCTGAGTGGCCGTCATTCAATTCCTGGATGCATTTCTATGTGAACGACGTCGACGCCAGCTATCAGCGCGCGCTTAAAGCAGGTGGCGTCTCCGTTCAGGAACCGGAACTGAAAGCCGACGAGTTCGATAGACGTGGTGGTATAAAGGATCCAAGCGGCAATACTTGGTGGATAGCGACGCAAATAGCTAACGTGGCGATAGACTAATTACGGATCCCTTCAAGACCCGATTGCGCGGAGATATCGCTCGGCGGAATTTGCGATGCTCAGTTTAGCGTTGGAACCGATGTTGGCTCCCCACCAAGCGCCGTAGATCCGGTCGAAATGAAAGGGTTGGAGCGTGCTTACAATGCGACGAATTCCCGGCGCTCCCAGCGGAATTAAATTGGGATAGCTCCACATGAAGCTGACATATCGGCGATCAGGCACGACCTGAATG